>JAQICK010000024.1 GCA_027858595.1 Melioribacteraceae bacterium | reverse complement strand
TGTCATGCTGAATTTATTTCAGCATCTCGAACACCTCATGAGATTCCGTGTAAGTACATCACGGAAAGACAGCGTGTTTTGAAATAGTAAAAAATGCTGAGTTAATTAGAACTCAGCCCAATTTTCTAAATTATAGTGCAAAGATAATAAATATTTGTGCCTTGTAATGTCACTATGTTTACACTTTAGAATATTTTTAGATGTTGAAATATTGACGAGATATCTACTTATTAGAATAATTTCACTTACTTTTCATCTTTCGT
The DNA here is from genome assembly GCA_027858595.1 of Melioribacteraceae bacterium. Lineage (GTDB taxonomy): Bacteria > Bacteroidota > Ignavibacteria > Ignavibacteriales > Melioribacteraceae > 1-14-2-50-31-20. The sequence goes on along the minus strand of JAQICK010000024.1, from coordinate 15,231 downwards.
TTTATATAAAAATAAAGTAATTTTGTAGTTCCGAAAATAATGAGTTTTGTTCTCTAATTTGAGATGCAAAAAATGAAATTTTCTGAGTTCTAATAAAAGATATAATTAATATAAAAGGTTATTCTGCTCTTTTAAGCAAAATTCCAACATAAATTTAACTTACAAGCTGTCAAGATAATTGTTGGCATAAAATAAATATTTTATTTAATAACTAATTCGAATCGAGGCTAATTATATGTCTAGAAAAAAAATTATGATTGATGGTAACGATGCTGCTGCTCATGTAGCTTATAAGCTCAGTGAAGTTATAGCAATCTATCCAATTACACCTTCTTCTGGTATGGGTGAATTATCAGATGAATGGGCAGCTAAAGGTAAACAAAATATTTGGGATACTATTCCATCTGTTACCGAAATGCAAAGTGAGGGCGGTGCTGCTGGTGCTGTTCATGGTGCTTTGCAAGCTGGTTCTTTAACAACTACATTTACTGCATCTCAAGGTTTGTTGTTGATGATTCCTAACATGTACAAGATTGCTGGTGAATTAACTCCTGCAGTTTTCCATGTTTCTGCTCGCTCGCTTGCTGCACAAGCACTTTCAATTTTTGGTGATCATCAAGATGTTATGCAAGTTCGACAAACTGGCTTTGGATTGCTTGCATCTGGGTCAGTTCAAGAAGTTCAAGATCTTGCAGCTGTTACTCACAGAGCAACTTTAGAATCTCGAATTCCTTTCATCCATTTCTTTGATGGATTTAGAACTTCTCACGAAATTCAAAAAGTTGAAGAAATTACTGACGAAGATTTAAAAGCATTAATTGATCCTAAATTTATTTACGAACATAGAAGCCGTGCAATGAATCCTGAGAATCCTGTATTGCGTGGAACTGCACAAAATCCTGATGTTTATTTCCAAGGACGTGAAACAGTAAATAAATATTACAATGCAACTCCTGCTATAGTACAAAGTGCAATGGATAAATTTGCTGAAATTACTGGACGCCAGTATAACTTATTTGATTACTACGGTGCACCGGATGCAACTCGTGTAATAGTGATTATGGGTTCTGGTAGTGAAGCTGTTAAAGAAACTATTGCGGCTCTTGAAGCTCAAGAAGAAAAAGTTGGTGTTTTGGTTGTAAGATTATACAGACCATTTTCTGCAAAAGATTTTATTGCCACTCTTCCTAAAACTGTTAAAAAAATTGCAGTTCTTGATAGAACTAAGGAGCCAGGTTCACCCGGCGAACCAATGTATTTAGATGTTGTTACAACTATTGCTCAAGCAATGAATTCATCAGAAAAACCTTTTGATACTATGCCTACTATAGTTGGAGGACGTTACGGATTATCTTCAAAAGAGTTTACTCCTGCTATGGTAAAGGGTGTTTACGACAACTTGAAATTAGATACTCCTAAAAACGATTTCACAATTGGTATTAACGATGATGTAACATTTACATCACTTGATTTTAATCCATCATTTATTACTGAAGATAAAGATGCTACAAAATGTATGTTCTATGGTCTTGGTTCTGATGGAACTGTTGGTGCAAATAAAAACTCAATTAAAATTATTGGTGGTGAAACAGATAATTATGCACAAGGTTATTTTGTGTACGATTCTAAAAAATCTGGTTCAACGACAATTTCTCACTTACGATTTGGTAAAAATCCAATTACTTCAACTTACTTAATTCAAGAAGCCGATTTTGTTGGTGTTCATTTGTTTGAGTTGATGGATGTTTTTGATGTTCTAGCAAAAGTGAAAGATGGTGGAACATTCCTTCTTAATACTTCATACAGTAAAGATAAAGTTTGGAATCAATTACCAAAGCGTGCACAAAAACAAATTATTGATAAAAAACTTTCATTTTATGTAATTGATGCAGCACCAGTTGCAAAAGCTACTGGAATGGGTGCTCGTATTAACACAATTATGCAAACATGTTTCTTTGCTATTTCTGGAATTCTTCCTAAAGATGAAGCAATTCAAAAAATTAAAGATGCAATTCACAAAACATATATCATTAAAGGTGAAGATGTAGTTCAAAAAAACTACAATGCTGTAGATCAGTCATTAGCTAATCTTTTCAAAGTTGAATATGGTACAGAAGTTACAAGTGAAATTACTATTTCTGCTCCTATTCCAGATGCAGCTCCTGATTTCGTAAAAGAAACTCTTGGAATGATTATAGCGGGTAACGGTGATGATATTCCAGTAAGCCAAATGCCAGCAGATGGAACATATCCAACAGCTACAGCAAAATGGGAAAAAAGAAACGTTGGCTTAGAAGTTCCTGTTTGGGAAGTTGACCTTTGTATTCAATGTAACAAGTGCGTATTTGCTTGCCCTCATGCTGCAATTAGAGCAAAACAATATGATAAAACAGAATTAGAGAATGCACCAGAAACATATAAATCTACTACTTTACGTGGGAAAGGCAACGAAGAAGTTGGTTACACAATTCAAGTAGCTGTAGAAGATTGTACTGGTTGTAATCTTTGTGTTGAAGTTTGTCCTGCAGTTGATAAACAAAACTCAGATATAAAAGCTATTAACATGGCTGCACAATTACCATTACGTGAAACCGAAAGTGCAAATTTTGACTTCTTCTTGAATCTTCCAGAAGCTGATAGAACAGAACTTAAGATTGATACTGTTGCTGGTTCTCAGTTCTTAGAACCATTGTTCGAGTTCTCTGGAGCGTGTTCTGGTTGTGGTGAAACACCTTATGTTAAATTGGCATCCCAATTATTCGGTGATAGAATGATTGTTGCAAACGCAACTGGTTGTTCATCTATTTATGGTGGTAACTTACCAACAACTCCATGGGCCAAAAACAAAGAAGGTCAAGGACCAACTTGGAACAATTCATTGTTTGAAGATAATGCAGAGTTTGGTTTAGGTATGAGACTTTCAGTTGATAGAGAAAGTGCTTACGCACTTGAGTTATTAGCAAAACTTAAAGATGAAGTTGGTGCTGAACTTGCTGATGCAATTTCTTCTGCTGATCAAACTACTGAGTTAGGCATTAAAGAACAACGAGCAAGAGTAAAAGAACTTAAATCTAAATTGGAAACATCTTCTAACCCATTAGCTGCTGAGTTATTATCTGTAGCCGATTATCTAATTGTTAAATCAATTTGGATTATGGGTGGTGACGGCTGGGCTTATGATATTGGCTTCGGTGGTCTTGACCATGTATTTGCTTCTGGTGAAAATGTTAATATTCTTGTTCTTGATACTGAAGTTTATTCTAATACTGGTGGACAAGCCTCTAAGGCTACTGGTCTTGGTGCAGTTGCAAAATTTGCAGCATCTGGAAAAGCTCAAGGTAAAAAGGATTTAGGTAAAATTGCAATGGGTTACAAAAATGTTTATGTTGCTCAAGTTGCAATGGGTTCAAGTGATATGAAAACTGTGAAGGCTTTCAAAGAAGCTGAAGCATTCAATGGTGTTTCGCTAATTATTGCAAACTCTCCATGTATCGCTCACGGTTACGATATGAAAGATGGTTTCAAACATCAAAAAATGGCTGTTGATTCTGGTTACTGGCCTACATACCGTTTCCACCCAGATAATGTTGTTAAAGGAAAAAATCCACTAACATTGGATTATAAAAAACCTAAAATTTCTGTTGAGGAATATGCATATACTGAAAACAGATTCAAAATGTTAACAAAAATGGATCCAGAAAGAGCAAAAGATCTTATGGTACATTCACAAAAATTTGTGGATTCAGTTTGGAAAGACTACAGCCATATGGCTAGCTTAGACTTCAGCGAGCAAAAAGAAGACTAAAGAGTTATTAGAACTCAATAAATACAAAAATAGCCATCCAATATTGGATGGCTATTTTTATTAAAAAGGTATTCTAAATTATTAAAACAATGAACTGAGCCTAGAATTTTTTCGTATATATATGGCAATAAGGACTTCCGCCAGTTTTGTTATAATAGTCTTGATGATAATCTTCTGCATTATAAAAAGTAGTAGCCTTAGTTAAACCAGTTACAACGTCGTATCCTTTTTCGGTAAGAATTTTTATCAATTTCATTGAAATTATTTTTTGCTCGTCTGTTGTATAAAATATTTCAGAACGATATTGTTCGCCAATATCAGGACCTTGACCATTAGATTGAGTTGGATCATGAATTTCAAAAAATAATTTTGCTAAAACTTCGTAACTTACTTTGGAAGCATCGTATGTAATTTCCACAGCTTCAGCGTGTCCTGAGTTGGTGTTGCAAACTTCTTTATAAGATGGATTCTCAGTTCTTCCACCAATGTAACCAGAAATTACAGATTTAACTCCATCTACTTTCTGAAATTGATATTCCATTCCCCAAAAACATCCACCAGCAAAAATTGCTTTTTCCATTTTAACCTCTTTTTTAATTTCAACTGGAACAAAATTTAGTGAAATTGAATTTACACAATGTCGTGTGTTTTTATCTGTGTAACCTTCTCCAAGAAATACATGTCCAAGATGCCCATCACAATTTGCACAAAGAATTTCTGTACGTCTTCCATCGGAATCAGTAACTCTTTTTATTGCTCCATCAATTTCGTCATCAAAACTTGGCCAGCCACAGTGGCTATCAAATTTATCATTGGAAACGTAGAGGGAAGCGTCACATTGCTTGCAAGTGTATGTTCCATCTGATTTGTAATCGGTGTATTTTCCTATAAATGGTCTTTCTGTCCCTTTATTTATAATTACCTGTTTCTCAGCTTCTGTTAATTTATTAAAATTCATTTTATCCTGCGAAAATGTTAGTGAATAATATAGTGAAAATATTGTAAAAAAGATTCTAAATACATTTTTCATTCCGTGCCTTTCAAAAATAATTTGTAGTTGTAAAATAATGAATATTCTACACTGTATCCCATTTAAAGTTCCACGAAAATTATTGTCGAAAATAGCAACTTAAACGAACGAAAAAATGAATAAATCTTTATTTACTTGTGTTTTTATCCAAAATAAATGAAATTTGAACCGTTAAAAAATATTAGATAAAATAGGAGAAATAAATTATGTCAAACGGTATTTTTTCAGTTCCATTTCCTGATAATGACCCGATTAGGAATTACGAACCAGGTTCACGCGATAAAGAAATTCTGAAGAAACGCATGCAAGAATTAAAAAGTGAAGTTCTTGATATTCCAATAATAATTGGTGGAAAAGAGATTCGCACTGGTAATACTGCAACCTGTGTAGTTCCTCATAAACACTCTCATATTCTTGCAAATTATCACAAAGCAGGAAAAGAGGAAGTTAATTTAGCAATTGAAGCTGCATTAGCTGCTAGAGATGCCTGGGCAGAAATGCCGTGGAAGGAAAGAGCTGCAATTTTCTTAAAAGCTGCTGATTTATTAACAACTGATTATTGGCGTTCAACTTTAAATGCGGCTACTATGCTCGGACAAAGTAAAACGGCTTTCCAAGCTGAAATAGATGCTGCTTGTGAATTAGTTGATTTCTTCCGATTCAACGCCTATTACGCTCAACAAATTTATGAAGAACAACCTATGTATTCACCTGAAGGACAATGGAATAGAATGGAATATCGTCCTCTTGAAGGATTTGTTTTTGCGGTTGCTCCTTTTAATTTCACTTCTATTGCCGGAAATCTTCCAACATCTCCTGCGTTGATGGGAAATGTTGTAATAATGAAACCAGCATCAAGTGCTGTTTATTCTGGATATTGGTTAATGAAATTATTTATTGAAGCAGGTGTGCCTGATGGAGTTATTAATTTTGTTCCTGGTTCAGGAAGCCAAGTTGGAAATCCGGTTTTAGAATCACCAGATTTAGCTGGTATTCATTTCACTGGTTCAACTCCCGTTTTTCAAGGAATGTGGAAAACAATAGGCGAAAAGATTTCTAAATATAAAGGATATCCAAGAATTGTAGGTGAAACTGGTGGAAAAGATTTTGTGTTTGTCCACAAAAGTGCAGATGTTGATGTTGTTGCTACAGCTATTGTTCGTGGGGCTTTTGAGTTTCAAGGACAAAAATGTTCAGCTGCATCACGTGGATATATTCCAAAATCAATGTGGAATGAACTTAAAGGAAAAGTAGTTTCTAGATTAGAAACTGTAAAAATGGGGGATCCAGAAGATTTTACTAACTTTGTGAATGCTGTAATAGATAAAGGTGCGTTTGAAACTATAACTGGATACATTGATTATATTAAAAATGCTGATAACGCAGAAATAGTATTTGGTGGAAATTATGATGATTCGGTTGGATATTTTATTGAGCCAACATTTGTTGTAACAACCAACCCAAATTTTAAAACAATGGAAGAAGAGATTTTTGGTCCAGTATTTACTCTTTATGTATACGATGATGAAAAATATGAAGAGACCTTAAATATATGTAATCAAACTTCACCATATGCATTAACAGGTGCAATTTTTGCAAAAGATAGAAATGCTGTTGAACTTGCTAATAAAATATTAGTAAACGCAGCAGGTAACTTCTATATAAATGATAAACCAACGGGTGCAGTTGTTGGGCAACAGCCATTCGGTGGTGCACGTGCAAGTGGTACAAATGATAAAGCTGGAAGTTACTTAAACTTAATCCGTTGGGTTTCTCCACGAACAATAAAAGAGAACTTTATTCCACCAACAAATTACGAATATCCATTTATGGAAGAAGAATAGTAATAAAGTAAATATAGTATTATTTATTTAAGTCCAATCTAATATTTTAGGTTGGACTTTTTTTTATATCAAAACATATTTTCGATTAACGATTAACGATTAACGATTAGCTCAAGATTTTCTACAATCAACATAAATACCTTCAACCCTTTGTCTCAAAAAAAAGCAATTCCCACAAAATGATACAAGTGAGAAAATAATCTCAAAATGCAACAGCGGAATATATAGTAGAGCTAACTATTGTTAAAATAATAACTTACCTAAATCGTCTAGTCCAAATTATAGTTTGGCACACTGATTGTTATAGTGGGGTGACCATTTAGTTAAAGAGTTTAACTAATAAAAAAATTAAAAAATAACTAACATGAGGACCATCATGAAAACATTAAAAAACACAATCGCAGTAGTAGCAATCGCTACATTATTATTTTCATCAAACTTATTTGCACAAGATAATGCGTCAAGTACAGCTGCCGTAAATATAAAAATTTTAAAAGCTATATCAATGACATCTACATACAATTCCAATGATTTACCAGATTATGCAGCCGCGGGAAATGGTGGAGGAACAGTTACAGTAACTCCAGGAACAATTAACGCAGCAAATTTCTTAGTACAAGGTGAAGCTAGTGAAGCAATCACAGTTTCCTATGATGCTTCAGTGTCTTTAGCACATGACGGAGGAGGAGCAGCACTAATATTTACTTCTAATGTTGATCAGTCAAGTGATAATGTAAATAATACAGGTGATGTAGCAGACGGAGGAATAGTAAATCTAAATGCAAGTGGTGATATGAACCTTTGGGTTGGTGGATCAATAGCAATATTAAATACCTCAGGTGCTGGAAATTATACTGGAACATTTAATATCTCGGTTGCATACTAGAATAAAAAAATTATGGATGAGGACGAAAATTATAATTAAGGTCCTCAGCGATGGCGTTACTACCAAAATTGGTTGTAGCGCCCTTGCTATTTTAAAGAAAACACTTTAAAATGTATTTTCTTATTTCTAACTTTAGATATGCAAAAAATAAAATACATATTCTTTTTCCTTTTCAATGTCTCTTCAATTCTTTTTTCACAAACTGTTTCATCAAGCCAAAATGCAACAGCTTCGGCTTATCTTGTTGTTCCAATATCCATAACTGCAACTTCAGGTGATTTAGATTTTGGAAGTGTTCTTTTAACTGGTACATCAACTAAAATTACCATTGCTCCTAGCGAGGGAAAATTATTTGTTGTATCTGGTCATCCAAACAAAGATGTAACCATTAATTTTGAAAATGTGCCTATGGATAATGCTGGTTGGGCTGCAACTACATCTGGTGTTGTTGATAATTTAACATTTGTTCCTAAAGTACAGCTAGAGGATGGAAGCAGCATCAAAAATGGAAAATCAAAACCACTAGTTCTTGATGGCAGTGTTGGCAAATTAAATATTTGGGTAGGAGGGTCAATTAAAATTGGTGCCAATCAAGAAGTAGGGGATTACACAGGGCTATTTACATTAAATGTAAATTATTAAAATTTCTTGTCATTTCATTAAACTTTTCAAAATTCTTTTCGACAATCAAAATAACTAATTGTACAATGTCATTTTCTATTTGACAAATGTATGTTATTTTTCTAACTTGCAAGCCTACAAGCCAGAGAAAATTATGAAGTACTTAAAGTGGATACCACTTTTATTAATAATGTGTATTATTATACCCTTTAATTTATTGGGTCAGGGGAAAAATACAGCCTCGGCAAATATTCATATTTCAATAGTAAAGGCATTGCAAATTAGCCAAGTGCAAGGCAATTTAACATTTGCTGATTTAGTCCAAACAGGTGTTTCAACAAGTATCGGGCGTACTCCAGACAAAGGAATTTTATTTGAAGTTAATGGAAACTCTGGGCGGAATATTACACTAGATTTTGAAAACACAACTCTTAACAATGTAACTGGCAATAAATCACTAAATTTTATTCCTGAAGTTTCACAAACTAAAAACAATACAAGTTACATAAATCCTACCCCAGTTTTAAATGGTAGCTCACACAAATTAGAAGATATTAATGGCACAGGATATCTCTACGTTTGGGTCGGTGGCAAAATGGATGTTGATAGAAATTTACCTGTTGGAGACTACTCGGGTGAATTTTCAGTTACAGTATCCTATTAATATTTATAACATCTAACTACAAGATTGCAAATTCAACTTGAAGATAGAAAATTTACTTCTTATCTTTCCTCATTGTATAACAAACTAATTATAAATTGAAAACAATAGTTAAAATAATACTTCTATTTTCATTGTTCTTTTTTTCTTGTTCATCAAGTGAGCAAAATAATGATGCTTCAAAAGACGAACTATCTAAGAAAAATGTGAAAAGTGTAGCTATAGAAAAGTATAGTGAAAATTTTTCGCTCGTATATAATTCTACAAAGGAATATGTGATTTGCATAAACAAATCAAAAACAAAAATTCCAAATACTGGAATTACAAATTATTTTGTATATGATATTAAACACAACTCTTTAATAGAGGAAAATAAAATCATAAATGGTACTATTTCTTGGTATTCAGACTTTGAAATTAAAGTCTTGGAAACTCCAGGAATGATTCAAAAAAATATGTCTCAAGAAAATGGGTATATTTTTAATATTAAAACTAATTCTAAAACTAAAATAAATTGCGAAGTTCATTGAAAACTCGAAAATTTAAAGCATTAGTCTCGGTTCTGGTTATTGCTATAGTAACTATGTTTGTTACTAATAACTGGATAACTGAAAAAACTTCTGTTGATGTAAAATTTAAACAAAGAAGTTTCTTAAAAACGACCAAGACAAATGGTAAAGCTATTGCAAAAGATAATTGGTCGCAAAAGAAACAAAAAGTTCAAGGTGTTCTAAAAATGGATTCTCCTGATAAATTTTCAGAACTTCACACTAAGCTAAGAACAGCTCCCGGTAAAACAAAACCTGGATATGAAAGTAATTATAGATTTATTGAATTAGCAAAAGCAAAGACTAGTTCTAGGCTTAGTAAGAATTCAAATAATCAAATTATGGATGAATTAAATTGGGTTGAAAGAGGACCTGCAAACGTTGGTGGAAGAACTCGTGCCTTAGTTGTTGATCCAGATGATGCTACGCACGCAACTTGGTTTGCTGGTGCTATTGGTGGTGGAGTTTGGAAAACCACTGATGCTGGATCAAGTTGGAATCCTCTAACTGATAATTTACCAAACTTGGCAATTTCATGTTTAGAGATGTCTACTTCTAATACAAGTGTTATGTATGCAGGAACTGGTGAAGGCTTTTTCAATGCTGATGCTATTGAAGGTAATGGTATTATGAAAACGACAGATAAAGGTGCGACATGGTCTCAATTATCTTCAACAGCAACAGATGCCGATTTTGCATATGTAAATCGCTTAGCGATTGATCCTGCGAATGAAAATATTGTGGTTGCAGCAACCAATACTGGAATATTTAAAACTTCCGATGGTGGTACAACATGGGTTAAAGTATACTCTCCAGGTAGAATTCAAGATATGAGAGCTAACCCTGAAAATTTCAATACGCTTTTCGCTTCTACAACTCTTGGTGTTATTAGATCTTACGATGCAGGTAACACATGGGTTTTACCAAGTAAAGCTAAATTTGGTGGCGGAAGAATTGAATTTGCTCCTTCGCTTTCAGATACTAATAGGTTGTATGCTTCTGTTGACACAACTCCAAATAAAATGTATGCAACATTTGATGGTGGTACTACTTGGATTGAAGTTGAAGAAGAAGACGGTTCTGATAAAGCTTGGTTAGGTGCACAGGGTTGGTACGATAATACAATTGGTGTTAATCCATATGATGAAAATATTGTTTATATGGGTGGTATCGATTTATGGCAATCTAATATTAGTGCAGATTCTGTGTTAGGAATAACAAATATTGTTGATACCTATTTAGACACAATATTTTCTTATACTCCTACAGGAGGCTTACCAGAAAGAGATGGTGGAATAGGAACAGGGAAAGATTTTTGGGGAGAAGATGTTTTAGTAAATTCTGATTTAACAGATATTGAAATTAGATTTGGACCAGGTAAAACTCAAAAAGCTCATCTCTTTTCAAATAACACATTCCTTTATAAAAATTATGTTGATGTTCCTTTTGAAGTCTGGGATATGAAAAATAATAGACAATTAATGTGTTCTTTTACAGATGTATATGCGAATAATGTATTTAATTTAGGATTATCTCGTGGAGACGTTATTTTTGTAAACAATGTTGACTATGATTCTGCTAATCCATCAAATGATATTAATGTTACTTCTGGTTTAAAACATGAAAATATTTTTGTTGTTGCTTTTAAAATGAGACTTGGTAAAGTTTGGAACGCTGATAATTTACCTGACATTAAATTAAGTATTGTGCCTGATAAAATACCTTTATTCAATCGTTCTACTGTTGCTATAACTGATGGATACAATCAATATCCTACTTCAACTGATATTCATGTTGATCATCATAATATTACTATGTTTCCTCTTAATGAAGCAACAAAAGAATTTATTTTCTTAAACGGAAATGATGGTGGTATAGCTGTTTCTTATGATGCTGGTGCAACTTTTGATGAAGTTGGTATCAATGGTTACAACACGTCTCAGTTTTATGGTGTTGATAAAAAACCTGGTGGAAGTCAATATTTTGGTGGAATGCAAGACAACGGAACTTGGGAATCTGCCAAAAATGTTGATGCTGATAAATCTACAGAGTATGACTTTAGACTTGGTGGTGATGGTTTTGAGGTATCGTGGCACTACGGCGATGGCCAAAAAATGATTGGTGGTTCACAATATAATAGATTCTATAAAACTGAAGATGGGTGGCAATCATATTCTGCTTCAAGTGTTGGATTTAATGGATGGAGCAATAGTGAAGTTTCTCCATTTATTTCAAAAATTGCAAAATCATATAGCGATCCTGATTTACTATACACAATTACGACCGAAGGTGTTTACAAAAGTGATAACTTCGGTAGTAGCTGGTCACTTTATCCAATAGCAGCTTTTGGTAGTGCTGGATATTTTAGTTTTGCTCAAGTTGCAATTTCAATTGCAGAGCCACAAGTAGCTTGGGCTGGAGCATATTCAAATGCACTTTATCTTTCAAAAGATGGTGGGTTGTCATTCACCGAAGCAAACGATAATACATATATCACTGGTGGGATGTTCTCTGGATTAGATACACATCCAACAGATGAAGCTACTGCATTTGTTACTTTTTCATATTCTGGATTACCAAAAGTATTAAGAACAACAAACTATGGTCAAACTTGGTCAGATATTTCAGGTTATGCAACTAGTACAACAAGTACAAATGGTTTCCCAAATGTTGCAGCATATTGTGTATCGGTAATGCCATATAACCCTGATATTATTTGGGTTGGAACTGACATTGGTCTTATTGAATCGACAAATGGTGGTACATCTTGGCACTTAGCAAATAATGGGATGCCACAAGTTGCAATTTGGGAAATTCGTGTTGTTGATGATGAAGTAATTGTTGCGACTCACGGACGTGGTATCTGGTCTGTTACTTTACCTGAATTAGAAAATCATAAACCTCCAGTTGCTACTCTTGCTCCAGTTTTAATTTCTGCAAATCAAGGTGTCTCTGGTTTAATTCTTAATACTTCTTTACGATCAGTTTATGATTCTACACATGTTATGGTTAATAATCAAAATGTTATGACTATTAAATCTAGCAATGTTGTAGATACACTTGTCATAACTCCTATAACAACTACTGGAACTGCTGCAATTTATCTAAATTCATTTAATGGTACCCGTAATTATAAATCTTCTACAACAAATGTAGATGTTTATGAACTATTAGCAACTGAAAAAGGCTATGCAACAAACTTCCTATCTAATGATGGTGATTTTGTTTTAGATGGACTGAGTATTACAACTGCAAGTGGGTTTTCAGAATCGTCTTTAAATTCTCCACATCCATATCTTGATGTTAGTGATTTAGCTGCTGTATTAAAAGTTCCAGTAATTGTAGCAGCTACTGATGCCAATTTAAGTTATGAAGATGTTGCAATAATTGAAACTGGTGATGCTGGAACTGTATTTGGTGATACTGAATTCTGGGATTATGTAATTCTTGAAGCTTCAAATTGTGGCGATTGGGTACCACTTGCTGATGGTTACGATGCTCGATTTAATAGAGATTGGGTAACGGCTTATGATGGTGGATTAAGTGGAACACCTGGGATGTATAGTACTCATAGTATCAATTTGTTAGATAAATTTTCTGCTGGTGATACATTACTAATTCGTTTCAGATTATTTGCTGATCAATCTACTGCCGGTTGGGGATGGAGTGTAAATAATTTAATTATTCAAGAACAATTTGTTGGTGTAAATGATAACGAAATTATTCCAGCTAAATTTGATTTGAGTCAAAATTATCCAAATCCTTTTAACCCAAGTACTAAAATTAGTTTCTCATTACCTTCAGAGAGTAAAGTTAAATTACAAATATTTAATTCTCTTGGTGAAGAAATTTCTGCATTAGTTAGTGAAACAAGAAATGCTGGTGTTCACACAATTGATTGGAATGCTAGTAATCTTGCATCTGGTGTTTATCTTTATAGAATTCATGCTGAATCAGTTTCTGATACAAAGGAATTTAACATGGTTAAAAAAATGATACTGGTTAAATAAATTATCTGAACATTGAACCAACAATGCAACTTAATAATTGCATTGTTGGTTAATTTAATGTATTTTTAACAAATTACTTAATAATAATGGCTAAGTTCCAATATAGACAGCAAATAATGCTCTTTATATTTTCTAAGTATATTTTCAATGTCATTTCGAAATGAGCTTGTTTTGTAACGATTGAGAACCGTAAGCTCACCGAAGGTAAATCTCTTACTATTCACAAGATTTCTCACCCAAGAAAAAGGGTTCGAAATGACAATTTATTTTTAAAAATCATCTATTGATAACATTACGATTAAATAATGCTGACTATATTAGAACTCAGCCATAATAATTTGAGGGTCTAAAAATGATTAGAATGGTTTATAAAGGTTTAATTATTTTTGTATTTTTTTTAGCATTACCAATAAAAGCCCAATTTAATAAGTACTTAAGTAAAACCACTTCTGATGTACATTATACTCGTTTTAATATAAATAATATTTCCACCTATATATACAACAATGGAGAAGCTGATTCAAAACCAGGTACAAATAGCGGTCTTATGTTTCCAAAGGGTACCAATAAATATGTTGTTTATAAGTCAGGGTTTGTTTGGGGTGGAAAAGTAAATGATGTAATCAGAGTTGGTGGTTCCACTTATAATTCTGGATTAACACCTGGTAAAATTCTTCCCGACGGTACTGCAGAAAATCCAAATAATGAAAATGTTAGAGTTTACAGAGTTAGATCTGATTATAAGACCGCAGAATTATTTTCTGAAATAAATGATGGAGAGGGAACAGAAGAAGAAATACGTTTGCAATATGAGTTAGATTGGAATGAATGGCCGGTAGAAGATGGAGCCCCCTTTAATGATTTAGATAAAGATGGAATTTACAATCCTCTAATAGATGTTCCAGGAGTTTCAGGTGCAGATCAAACGCTTTGGTTTGTGGCTAATGACTTGGATTCGAATCAATCAGAAGAACTTTATGGCTCGCTACCAATGGGATTGGAACTTCAAGTTACAGTTTGGGGATATGCGGATAGAAATATTTTTGATAATATGATTTTTAAAAAATATAAACTTATCAATAAAGGCAAAGCTGATATTAAAGATATGTACATATCTATTTGGAGTGATGCAGATGTTGGAGATGCATCGAATGATTTTGTTGGATGCGATACTTTACTAAATTTGGTATTTGCTTATAATGGAAATACGTTTGATTCTATATATGAGAATAAACCTCCATCAGTAGGCTTATCTTTATTAAAAGGGCCAAAAGTAGAAAACGATAAAAACTTAAAAATGACTTCTTTCCATTTTTTTAATAAGCATGGAGATGAAAATTATAGTCAACCAGATTTAGGTTTGTATAGTGGAACACTACAATATTACAATTTTATGCAAGGTAGAATTGGTAATGGTTCTGTTTTTCCAGTCCCTGATGTTTTTGGCGGTGGTGTAACTAAGTTTCCTTTCTCAGGTGATCCAATTAACCGTACAGGTTTTATTGAAGGTATACTTACAGTTCCACAAGATAGAAGAATGGCACTTGGTTCAGGCCCTTTTAATATGTTAGTAGGCGACACACAAGAAATTTTGTTTTCCGAAATTGTTGCACAAGGAAAGGATAATTTAAATTCATTACAATTGTTAAAATATTACGTTAAACAAATTCCTAATAACTTAAACAATTTATATGAAATAGAAAAATTTCATATACCTCTAGTACCTATTCCTGAATTTTCAGCCATTGAATTTACCAACTACAAAGAAATTATACTTTCAATAGAAAATAATGATGAAATTGTAAATTTTGAAAATAATGGATATG
>JAQICK010000005.1 GCA_027858595.1 Melioribacteraceae bacterium | reverse complement strand
CTTCTATTTTCTCAGTATTGTTTCAATGCCATTTAGAAATGAGCTTGTTTTATAGCGATTGAGAACCGAAAGCTCACCAAAGGTAAATCCCCTTCTATTCACAAGATTTCTCACACCCGACAAACTACGTCGGGATTCGAAATGACAGATTCTTTTTTAAAAATATTTATTGATTACATCACGATTAAATAATGCTGTTATAATTAGAACTCAACCGAAATAACTAATTATATAAAACATTAAACCTATTACTCTAAAAGTTTGCCAAGTTCACATATGAAATTATTTTTTTAAATTTGGAACTAACAATGTGAAAGTACTTCCTTCTCCTTTTATACTTTCAACAGAAATTTTTACTGAAATAATATCACAATATTTTTTTACTAGTGCCATTCCCAATCCATTTCCATCGTAAGAGCGTGTATAGCCTTGTTCTTCTTGTGTAAATGAGTTAAATAGATTTGGAATAAATTCTTTGCTCATTCCAATTCCAGTATCTTTAACTTTTATTATTACTCCACTTCTCTCGTCTTTTGCGGCATTGATTTCAATATATCCTTCAATAGAATATTTTATTGCGTTATCAACCAAGTTGCTAATAATTTGAATAAAGGCATATTCGTCAGATTTGATTTTCTTCTTATTAAATTCTAAATTAATTCTTAGCTCTAACCCTTTCTTCTCGGCAGAATGCTTATACTCGTTTCTAATTTTATTTAATGTGCTAACAACATCAAGCTCAGTAACAACCGATTCATATGAACCTTGTTGTAGGTCTGTAGAGTTAAGAATTAAATCAATTGTTCTTATAATACGTGTACTAGCTGTCTCTATACTTTCAAAACTCCCTTCCATATCTTGGCTAAGCTGATCGTCTAATTCCATCTTAATTAATCCGATAAAGTTCATAATAATATTCAACGGACTTCTAATTTCATGCGACATTTGAGCTAGGAATTCAGTTTTAACCTTTTCAGATACTTCTGCCTTCTCTTTAGATGTAATTAACTCAGCAATCATTTTTTTCTTTTCAGTAAAATCTTCTTTTATCGCGACAAAGTGTGTTATTTTCCCATTGGTATTTTCAATAGGTGAAATTGAAACATTCTCCCAATAAAGTTCACCGTTTTTCTTTTTATTTAAGAATTCACCATGCCAATCTTTACCTGATAAGAGTGTATTCCAAAGCTCTTTGTAATGATCTTCGGAATGATGACCTGATTTTAATATTCTTGAATTTTCACCAAAAACTTCTTCAAAAGTATAGCCAGAATTTTTTTCAAAATGAGGGTTTACATATTCAATATTTCCATCTGGAGTAGTAATAACAACACTTACAGGGCTTTGTGTAATTGCACGAGATAGTCTTAAAGCATCTTCTTGTGCCTTATTTCTTTCAATAAACAAACTTAGCTGGCTAGCAATTACTGAAATTAAGTCAATACTTAGCTTATCGTAAGCGTTAGGATTATCGTAACTTTGTACTACAATTGCACCAATTACTTTATTGCTAATAATTAAAGGAACACCAAGCCATACTTCAGGAATATCACCATTTAGGACTAGATTTTTTTTCTTTGCAATAGAAATTATTTCTTCCTTTTTAACAAAAAATTTCTTTTTGGTTTCTATTACAATTCCAGTAATAGATTTTTTTGCATCCCAACTACGCACTTGCTCTTTATCAAAATCTACACTAGTAGTAAGTTCATCTCTATCCTCATTATAGAAAGCAACAAAAAAGTTTTTAGCATCAATTAATTGAAGTAATTCATTTCTTACAATACTAAAAAGTTCGTTAGTCTTTTTAACATTAACAACAGCATAGGCAATATTATATTGAATTTGTCTTACTTGTTGTTCACGTTTCTCAGCTGTAATATCTTTGGCAGCACCAACTACGCCTAATAGCTTGTTTTTTTCATTATCCCAGATAGGAGAACATGAATTTTTAACCCATATTATTTTACCATCTTTATGTACTGTTCTAACTTCAACAATAGCTTTTCTGTTTTGTTTTAACTCTATGAATGCTGCATTATCAATTTCAAAATCATCTTTATGCAGAAGTTTGGACCAGCCCCCTACTTTTTGATATTCATCTAAAGTATATCCTGTCATTTTCTTAAATGACCCAGCTACCCATATGGTTTCAAGTTTGTTTTTTTTATTAAACCTAGATTCGAAAAGATAATCGGAAGTTATGTTAGAAATTAATTTATATTTTTCTTCGCTTTCTTTAAGTGCAATAGATGCTTCTTTTTCTTTTGTAATATCACGCACAGCCCCATTTATACCTATAAGTTTATTCTCTTTTTTATCCCAAACGGGTGAACCAAATGATTCTACCCAAACTATTTTTCCGCTTTTATGAATTGTTTTTACTTCAACAATAGCCTTTTTATTATTTGCCAACTTATTAAACGCTTTCTTATCTTCTTCTATATGGTCTGGATGTAAAGTTCCAACCCATCCACCAGCTCTTTTGTATTCTTCTGCAGTATAACCAGTGATTTCCGTAAACGAACCTCCAACCCATGATTGAATGCTTTGTCCATAATTATCTATAGTTGTTGAAAAAAGATAATCAGAAGTAAGATTGGATATCAATTTATATCTCTCTTCACTTTTCTGAATCGATAACTCACCATTTTTCTCTTCTGTAATATCCTTAACAGACCCATAAAGTGTAACAACTCGCTGTTCTTCTTCACTCCAAACCGGAGAAGTAGAACACCTTACCCAAACAATTTTTCCACTCTTATTAAAAATTCTAACTTCAATTTCGGCTTTTCTATTGTTTTCTAATTCATCAAACGCTGCAACATCTATATTAACATCCTCTGGGTGCAGTGTCGCAGACCAACTTCCTATTTCTTGATATTCTTCAAACGTATATCCTGTAATTTTTTCAAACGATCCTCCAACCCAATCCATTTTGCTATTTCCACTAACTGGTACTTGAGCCGAAAATAAATAATCAGAAGTAGAATCAGTAATAATTTTGTATCTTTTTTCACTTTGTATTAATTTTTCTTCTGTAATCTTTAACTCTGTAATATCAATAGCAGAACCAATTCCAGCTTTTTTGCCAGACCAGTTAATTATGCCACCTGCAAAATCAATCCAGGCCTCAGTTTTATCTTTTCTGAGTAATTTAATTTGATATCTACTAGAAATATTTTTGCCATTCTGTCGTGCAATACCACGCTCTTTAACCAGCTGTTTATTATCAGGATGAACAACATCCCAAAAGTACATTCCAAATAATTCCTCTTTTGAATAACCCATTAATTTTTCTGTTGCTTCGTTAGCAAAAACAAATTTGTCATCTTGATAAACAAAAATTGCGGTTGCAGTTGAAACAGCTAAGTTTCTAAAAAGTCCTTCACTTTCCCGAAGAGCTTCTTCAGCCATTTTACGTTGGGTAATGTCTTCCATAATTGTATAGACTTTTTCTACTTTTCCATCAACATTAGATAACGGAACAAGATAACTAGAATAGATATTATCCGTTCCCCACTTAGAAGTATAGCCAATTTCCAAAGATAACATCTCATTATCTTTAATACATTTCTCAAATAATTCTGCATAACCATTTTTAACTAGTGCCGGAAAGGTTAAAACATTAATTTGTTTTGTAGCTTCAATAGAGGGTGAACCTAACATTTTTAATAATGCTTTATTAGCATCTATAATTGTTCCGTCTGGAGTTGCTATAGAAGTACCTAATGGTGAGTTTTCGAACAAGATTCTGAAGTTTTTTTCACTCTCTTTTAGTGCATTTTCAGAAATTATTCGTTCTGTTATATCTCGAATAAATGATTGAAAAGTTCCATCATTATTTTTTTTTGAACTCATTTCAACAAATTTAATTTTGCCACGTTTCGTAACAAGTTCTCTTTCTGTTTGAATTGTTTTACCCTCTACCAACAAATCATACCGTAGTGGTTTGCTTTCAAGTATTGAATTACTAAAAAGCGATTTCATATTCATTTTTAGTAATTCTTTTCTGCTATAACCTGTTAAAATTGAAGCTGCCTTATTGCACTCTATAAAATCACCTACTTCGTTACCTTGGAAAAAAGGATCGGGTGCAAACTGAATTAAATTTTTAAATTTTCCTTCACTTTCTCTAATAGCCTCTTCTGCTTTTTTTCTTGCACTAATATCCTGTGCTAAGGCAATTACAACTTTTTTTCCGTTATAATTTCCTGGGTTTAGAGTTACTTCTTTTGGAAATATTTCACCATTTTTTCTTAAACCCCAAAATTCAAATTTTTGTTTAGTTCCATTGAATGCTTTGGAAACAGCCCGCATTACCATGTTCAAATCGTTTTTGCCTGGAGCACTGATAAATTCTGGTGTTTTGTTTATAAAAAATTCTTTTTTATATCCGTACATTTTTTCTGCACCAGAATTAACTTCAATAAAAATTCCATTTTTATCTTGAATATAAATAGCGTCTGAAGCGGAGTTAAAAATACCTCTATAATTTTTTTCACTCATATGTAATTTTTTTTCTATTTCTACTCTTTCAGAGATGTTTCTAATTGTGCCATGACTAATAGATTTCCCATTTTGATTTATTAATTTTCCATTAATTTCCACATCTACTAGATTCCCATTTTTATGATATACTTGAGAAATGAAATTTTGTACATCTTCTTTTCTAAATACTTTAGCAAGTTGTTTTACATATTTTGGAATCTCTTTTGGAGGAATGAATTTTCTAAACGATTTCCCCAAAACTTCTTCGGAATTGTAACCTAAAATTCTCTCAAGACTTTCATTAAAGAAAAGTAACTTTCCCTTTTTATCAATAAGGAAAATAATATCTAGAGTAGATTCTGCAATTTGTTTATACTTCTCTTCACTCGCACTTAAAGCCTTCGATTTTTTAATTTTTTCAGTTAGATCTATGCTTGACGCCGAAACACCTTTAATTTCATCATTTAAAATTATAGGATTTAGCGAAACCTCGTATAAATATTCATTCTTCTTAAATTTAGAAGAAAATTCAAAAATGAATCTTTCACCAGAAAGTGCGAGGTCATATTTTTCTTTCCAAAAATTGTACAGTTCTGGAGTTAGTATATCTAATGCATTAATACCTTTTTCTAATTTTATTTTGTATGCCGCAAAATATTTGTCTTTAAAAAAGTCGTTAAAAATAATATAAT
>JAQICK010000075.1 GCA_027858595.1 Melioribacteraceae bacterium | reverse complement strand
GTAAGAGCTTCTGAGACTGCAAGATTTAAGTTACTTAATTTTTCTTTATCAACTGTAATTGAACTAAGAATTTCGAAAATGTATTCATTAATTCCTGGAATTAGATTGGGATCACTTTTAACAATTTTTTGATATGAATTTAGCATTAGTCCAAACTTATTAGGTTTAACAAATTTTTGAAGTTCATAATTTTGATTAACGAGTCAAAAATAGGTATAATTTTAATACCTTTTCAAGTGCAAAAGGACTCTATTAAATACTCCATTTTATTCTAATCATTAAATTTGCTAACTCATTATTCTGATTAGATTCTGTATTAATAAATTCGTACCAACCCTTTATATTTATATACAGAGAATTAGATATAGAATAAGTAATAGCTGAGAGCGGGGCAGTACTTGTATATGTAGTGTGTATAGATTTAATTGCATCTTCATCAAATAGATAAGTATATAAAGAGAAATATCTAAGCCCGAATGAAAAAGTTAAATGTTTAAAACGATATTCAATAGTTGGTTCCGCATATCTTTCGTCCAAGTATCTTACTGGGTTATTTGCAAAGCCATCCCATTGGAAATCTCCCTGTTCAGAAAACTTTAAATATCCAAGAAATCTAAAATAAGTAGTTCTAAAAAGCTTCAGTGTTGTTGAATCCTTCAAGGCCAATTGCCTATAGGAGTAACTCTTTAAGTTAGGATTTAAATCCTCAAAATCATAAACCGTGTAATTGGCCGAGACTTCGGCACTATATTTTGAGGACAGAGATTTTAAATGAAGATCGCCACCAGTAATTAATTTTAACACTCTCAGTGTATTGTTATTAGCACTTCTTTCCTTAAAAATATAAACTGTATTATTTATGCTCCCTTGCAGTGTAGAGAAAAGATCAAAAAATGGAGACATTCTTTTGTAATAATTTATTCCAAACATAGATAAAAGCTCATCTCTATCATCATTATTCAACTCACTTGGAGTATCATAGATACGTTTTCTGTGGAATAAACTTAGAGTAATTCTATCAGCAGAGGTTATATAAAACCCACTTTCACCAGAAAGTGAAATTTGCTTGCTAGTATTATTCTTACGTTTTTCTTGCTCTTCTCTTTTTTCAAATATTATTTCGCTCGCATCTTCAATATATTTTGCTTTATGTTTTTCTTGTCTCTCAGAAAAAATGACACGAAAAATTCCATTGAAATTAGAGCTACTATATTGAAGTGACGAAAATAAATTCATTTTAAATTCTTCAATTTCTGTATCGAAAGTAGAAGTAGTAACATTAGAAATTGAAATATATCTTGTGTCTCTATCTATAGTTCTCCAATCAATACTGCCATCTATATTGAAGACAAGGCCCTTAACAGGTGTAAGTACGCTAAGCCTATCAACTATAGAGTACCGCTGCTCTGTCCTACTTTGAATGTTCTTTGCAATATCAAATTCACTCATTGTTAATGAGTCTGTCTCAAAGTAAAAATCTTTTCTTTGTTCGGAATATATACCAGATAATTTATTACGATAAGAGTTTTCAAAAGTTTTATCGATGTTAAATTTGAAACTAGTTATCAGATTTTTTCTTGGAGCTATGTCCTCATTTTGAAATTTAAATTCTGAAAATAAATTAAACTCATTAAAATTATAATTATCTAGCAGAGCCTCCATCCCGTATATAGGACCAGTATCAATAATTCCAATTTGTTCATTTCTGGAAAATCCTAAAAAAGGAGTAAAGCTTATTTTCTTTAACGGATAATATTTAATATAAGCGGATGAATTTAAAATTGAAGAGTTGTTAATAGCTAATTGTTTATCGTCAGCATAAATATAGTAATTTAGGTTAGAACCAAACGAAAATAAATTTGAAAAATCATATTGACCAAGCAAGGAAAAAAATGCATTATCCCTTACGCTTATAGCCGTTGATTTGATAATGGTTGAAAAAAAAGTTTGGTTTATACCGAGATAAAGTTTTTCTATTTGCTTTCCGTAAACAAACTGTTCTCTTAAATTGAATGTCTGTAATTGCTTCTCAAAATTAGTGCTCAGCATTGGTGATGAATATCTCGATTTAACAAAGCTAAGAGAATCGCCAGGAATTTGTGCGCTAATAAGAATAGGTAATGCTAGTATGATAATATATATATATAATTTTCGCACTAAAGTTTGCTAACTCGTTTTTAATAAGTTTAAATGCTAAAATACATATCTAATTTTAATAATGAAATGAGTTCACAATAATCAAGAGTTTTTAGTTCGTTCTATATTTGAGAATTTTAAAAAGATATTATTGGATGAAATGATAATAGGCAATAACAATAAGGCTCTTGAAAGATGGGAATAATAAACGTAAATTATATTTTAAAATTTAATTATTCAAGTTATTGAGGAATTGTAATGAAAGAAATATTGAAATATGTAAAATCTAATAAAAAAGAGTACTTAGAAGAGCTAAAGGAGTATTTAAGAATTCCAAGTATTTCAACATTAGAGAGCAATAAAAAAGATATTGAAAAGTGTAGCAAGTTTGTAGCAACAAAATTAAAAGATGCTGGAATGGAAAAAATTGAAATATTTCCTACAGATGGGCATCCTCTAGTTTATGCTGAATGGATGAAAGCTCCGGGTAAACCAACAGTTTTAGTTTACGGACATTATGATGTTCAACCTGTTGATCCGTTAGAGCTCTGGAGCAATGATCCCTTTGAGCCAGTAATAAAGGGTGGAAAAATTTATGCCCGTGGTGCAGATGATAATAAGGGACAAAATTTTGTTCATATCAAAAGTGTTGAAGCATATTTGAAAACAAAAGGCGAGCTTCCTGTAAACGTTAAATTTCTTATTGAAGGAGAAGAGGAAATTGGAAGTGCAAACCTTGAAAAATTTATTAAGAATAATAAAAAACTCTTAAAATGTGATACGGTTTTAATTTCTGATACAAGCATGTATGCTCCTGGAATTCCTACAATAAACTACGGCCTACGTGGATTAACATATATGGAGATTGAAGTTACTGGTCCTAATCGTGATCTTCACTCTGGAAGTTTTGGGGGTGGAATTGCTAACCCAATAAATGAATTGGCTAAAATTATTAGCAAGCTGCAGGATAAAAACGGAAAAATAACTATTCCAGAATTTTATAAAGATGTAAAAGTTCTAACAAAAAAAGAACGTGAAAGTTATAAACAACTGAACTTCTCTGATTCTGCTCTAATGAAAGAGTATGGTGTAAAAGAATTGCAAGGGGAGAAAGGATACTCTACATTGGAGAGATTTTCTGGTCGCCCAACTCTTGATTGTAACGGCATTGTTGGCGGTTTTACTGGAGAAGGAGCCAAAACAGTATTGCCTTCTAAGGCAAGTGCTAAAATTAGTATGCGTTTAGTGCCAAACCAGAAGCCCGAAGTAATTGCAAAACTATTTACTAAATATGTAAAATCGTTAGCTCCAAAAAGCGTAAAAATTAATGTAATAGCACATCATGGTGGCTTACCAATTGTGATGTCACTTGATGATAAAGCAATTGAGGCAGCTTCAAGGGCTGTATCGAAAGCGTTTGGAAAGGAAACTGTTTATACACGCGAGGGTGGTTCAATTCCTATAGTTGTAGAATTTTCGAAACAATTGAAAGCACCTGTAGTTTTAATGGGGCTTGGGTTAGAGACTGATAACATACATTCACCAAATGAACATTTTCCACTTAAAAACTTTGAACTTGGAATTTTAAGTTCCATCTACTTTTTAGATGAATTTTCTAAATAAGAGTATATTTTAATAGGGAATAAAATGAAAATAGTGAAAATACTTTTTGTGTCTCTTAGTCTTCTATTTATAAGTTGTAATGGAGATACATCTCAAGAGCAAGCAGAAGATTCCTCTTCTAAAGATGAGTCTGTTAGAAGATACAATATGGAAATGGCAAAGAAACAGAAAAAGGGAAGTAGTAATCCTTGCGATACATTGGCATTAAAGGAATATATATTAGATCAAGATGCTTCTGGTACATACTTGGTTGAGTTTGATAGAACATTT
Organism: Melioribacteraceae bacterium; assembly: GCA_027858595.1. Taxonomy (GTDB): domain Bacteria; phylum Bacteroidota; class Ignavibacteria; order Ignavibacteriales; family Melioribacteraceae; genus 1-14-2-50-31-20. The sequence goes on along the minus strand of JAQICK010000075.1, from coordinate 726 downwards.
ACCTTCAACGTTCCTAAGACTGCTGTAATTTATTATTCTGATAAAAAGAAAAGGAAGCAATATGTTTTTGCAGTAATAGCAAAATCAAAACAGGGTCCAGATGAAAGATTTATAGAACCCAAAAATGTTATTGGTTATGAATCCAGTTTTATAAATCTTGATAGTACTGATTTAGGAACAGCGTTTTTCTATTTGTCCCTTTACGAATGTTCAAAAGATTCCACTTTTCAACAGATTTGGGAGTCTGAAGTACCTATTCACGGCGGTTTTAATAGGATGACGTTAAAAAGATGGAAACCTAAAAACATTATGTATGTTGAGTTAAATTATGAAGCGGGAATAATTTCTGGACATAGAAATTATAATTTCTTTTTAGTTGATGGAATAGATAAAAAACCACACTTAATGGAAACCTATGAAGGATTGGTTCACAAAAGAGTTTTAAAAAAAGTAAATGATGATAGATACCCAGATTATTGGGAATATAGATTTTGGGAAGACTCACTTTCAATTAGGATTAGAGACTCAATCCCATTTTATTGGGATACTACAAAGAGTTTATATCTCACTAAAAAGAACAGACGCTGGTTTAGAAAATATTAATTGGAAATATGGAAAAAAAAGAAGAATTATATAGTTACTATAAATCTCAATTTAGCGAAATTGAAATAGAAGATAATCGGTTAATTAAAAAGTACTCTTCAATTGCTAACGAATACAAATATT
>JAQICK010000362.1 GCA_027858595.1 Melioribacteraceae bacterium | reverse complement strand
TTGAGGATACCCTGTTTTACTAATTCTGGGTTTTCTCTAATAAATTTTATGTCTAACATTACTACTCTCCCAAATAGGACTTTGATTAGTTCTCGAAAATTATTTCATATAAAATATTTCTCATTAACCAATGACTTTAGTCATTGGACTCAATACAAAACGAATAATCCTCGTCTCCATAATTTCGCGATGCGAAATTATGGAGACGAGGTGTGTCTGTAAAAACACCTCACAACCCCAACGGATGAATCCGTTGGTTAATGAAAAATCTGTTCTATCTAACCACAATATTATAAATTTTATTTTTTACGTAAATCTCTTTTACTACTGTTTTTCCATCGGTATGGGCTTTAACTTTTTCCTCATTCCAAGCAGTTTCTTTCACTGTTGCTTCTTCACTATCGCGAGGTAAATCGAACTTTGCTCTTACCTTTCCATTAACTTGAACAATTATTGTGACAGAATCTTGAACCAACGCACTTTCATCAATTTCAAACCAGATTGGATTATCGAACAATCCTTTTTCGTTTCCAAGAATTGACCAGCACTCCTCAGCCATATGTGGAGCAAGTGGTGCAAGCATTGTAATAAATCTTTCTGAAGCAAAAAGTTGTATTTCGTTGGAACAATTTGGTAGCTCTTTTAATCCATTATTTAATTCCATTAAAGTAGCAACGGCAGTATTGAAGCGGTAATTCTCAATTTCAACTTCAAACTTTGAAAGAGTTTTATTCACTAATTGATAAACACTTTTTTCAATTTCGGTTAATTTCTCCATATCAAATTTACTTGGTGCCGCAACAGTTTTGCTTAAATCTTTATTGTTTTCAAATAACGAATATGCACGCTGAACAAATCGGTCAACACCCACAATTCCTTTATCACTCCAATCTCCACCAAGTTCGTATGGACCCATGAACATTAAATACATTCTGAAAACATCCGAGCCGTATTCGTCAATAAAACTACCAGGATTAACAACATTCCCTTTAGATTTACTCATCTTAGCACCATTGTTTGTAATTGTGCCTTGATGTATTAAGCGTTTGAACGGTTCATCGGAGTTGACCATTCCAATGTCGCGTAAAAATTTATGTATGAATCTTGCATAAAGCAAATGCATTGTTGCATGCTCGGCACCACCGACATACATATCAACTGGAGTCCAGTCATCACCAAGTTTTGTGTCAAACATTCCATCGGAAAATTTTGGATTTAAGTAACGCAAATAATACCACGATGAATCCATGAATGTATCCATTGTGTCAACATCACGTTTTGCAGCACCGCCACATTTTGGACAAGTTGCATTTAAAAATTCCGCATTACCTTCAAGCGGTGAACCGCCATCGTGTTTGAAATCGACTTCATAAGGTAGTTCTACTGGAAGCTCTTCTTCTGGGACTGTAACCTCTCCGCAAGTATCGCAATAAACAATAGGAATAGGAGTTCCCCAATAACGTTGACGAGAAATTAACCAATCTCGTAGGCGATAATTAATTTTCTTTTCGCCATTGTCATTTTCAGAAAGCCAATCAGTAATTTTGGATTTACATTCAATAGAATCCATTTCATTAAATTGTTCAGAGTTAACCATTGTTCCTGGAGCAGTATAAGCTTCCGTTAGTTCAACATCTGCATCTGATCCTTTTTCAAAAATAACTTTACGAATTGGAAGATTAAACTTCGCAGCAAATTCAAAATCGCGGTCATCATGTCCTGGAACAGCCATTACGGAACCAGTTCCATAATTAGCCAACGCATAATCTGCAATCCAGATAGGAATTTTTTCGTCGTTAACAGGATTGATAGCGTAAGCTCCAGTAGGCACGCCTGTTTTCTCTTTTACGGTTGAAGTTCTTTCAATTTCAGAGAGCGATTTAATTGATTCAATATATTCAGCAACAGCTTTTTTGTTTTCATCCGTTGTTAGCTCTTGAACCAAATCAAGTTCTGGAGCGAGCACAACATAGGTTACTCCAAACAGTGTATCTGGACGAGTTGTGAAAACACGAATCTCTTTGTCTTTATAGCCATCAACACCAAACTTAACTTCTGTTCCAAAACTTTTTCCAATCCAATTTTCTTGCATTAGTTTTGTTTTGTCTGGCCAATCAATCGTTTTTAATCCATCAAGAAGTTCATCGGCGTAATTTGTGATTTTGAAAAACCACTGAGTTAAATTTTTGCGTTCAACCATAGTGTCGCAACGTTCACAAGTTCCATCAGATTGGACTTGCTCATTTGCAAGAACAGTCTGACAAGACGGACACCAATTTACGGGAGCATTTTTTCTGTAAGCCAAACCCTTTTTATAAAGTTGGATAAACAACCACTGATTCCATTTGTAATATTCTGGAACGCAAGTCATTAGTTCCGCATCCCAATCATACATACAACCCATTGTTTTAAGCTGTTCGCGTATGTCATCAATATTTGTAACCGTGCTATCTTGAGGATGAATTCCTGTTTTAATTGCATAGTTTTCTGCCGGAAGTCCAAAAGCATCGTAACCCATTGGCTCAAAAACGTTGAAGCCACGCATTTTTTTATATCGTGCCCAACTATCTGTTGGAGCGTAATTATACCAATGCCCAATATGTAATTTTGATCCAGAAGGATAAATAAACATCACAAGTGTGTAGAGTTTTTTCTCTAAATCCGTTAAATCTGTTTTGTAGGTTTTATTATCTTCCCAAGTTTTTTGCCACTTCTTTTCTACATCTGCAAATGGATATTTCATACTTGCTAAATCCTTATAACTTATTGAGCAACATAATTTTTAATACAATTTATAAAAATAGCCAAATAGGAAAGTTTTAGCAAAACAAATGTTTGTAACGCTAATTAGACTTTTGAAACATTATCATCAATGAGTTAAGATATTTGATTTCATACGAATCTAGTTCTACAAAAAACACAAATTATAATAATTTGATTTTGTAATTTATCTTTCAAATTAAAACTATAATATGGATAACGTGGAAGAACGTAAAATCTGCTTTCATTGCGGACTAGAGTGCCCCAACGAGCAAATTAAAATTAACGATAAATATTTTTGCTGTAACGGTTGCAAAACTGTTTATGAAATGCTTAATGAAAATGATCTTTGTAATTATTATGCAATTGAAGAAACACCCGGAATTTCTAAAAAAGATTCCATAAAAAGAAATTTCGATTTTCTTGAAGACCCAGAATTAATTGAAAAACTAATTGAGTTTTCTGACGGAAATACAACAGCTATTACTTTTGATATTCCTCAAATGCACTGTAGTTCTTGCGTTTGGATTCTAGAGAACCTTTATAAATTTGACAAAGGTGTAATGCATTCCGAAGTTAATTTTTTAAAGAAAACTCTCTCCGTTAAGTTTAAAGAAAAAGAAACAACAATAAAAAACATTGTTGAGCAGCTAGATTCTCTAGGGTATATTCCAAACTTAAGCCTTGAAACTAATCGTGATGATAAACAAAAAAACGAATTGAAACGACTTTACTATAAAATAGGAATTGCAGGGTTTAGTTTCGGTAATGTTATGCTCCTTAGTTTCCCTGAGTACCTTTCTTTTAGTAATTCCGTTGCCTCCGAATTTAAAAATGCTTTTAATTGGCTAAACTTATTGATATCTCTTCCAGTTTTCCTTTATAGTGCTAGCGAGTATTATATTTCTGCATTTAAAGGACTAAAGAAAAAGGTTGTAAATATTGACGTTCCTATTACACTCGGAATTTTTGTTCTCTTTTTCAGGTCGCTCTATGAGATATTTATTGGCGGTGGAGTCGGATATTTAGATTCAATGACCGCCCTTGTCTTTCTTCTTCTAACGGGGAAAGTTTTCCAGAATAAAACCTACGAAGCAATGAATTTTGAAAGGAATTATAAATCCTACTTTCCAATTGCAGTTACAATTCAGAAAGAAGGAAAAGAGACAACAATTCCTGTTGATAAATTAGAAGTGGGCCAAAGAATAATTGTAAAGAATAATGAGTTAATTCCAGCCGATGCTATACTAATAAGTGACAAAGCCAATATTGATTACAGCTTTGTAACTGGTGAATCGCAAGCAGTTGAAGTAGTAAATGGCGAGATGATTTTTGCTGGTGGAAAGGAAATTGGTGCAGCAATTGAGGTAGATATAGTAAAAGATGTTTCGCAGAGCTATTTAACTCAACTGTGGAATAGCAAAGCATTCGATAAAAAATATGATAGTAAAATTGAATCGTCTGTTAATTTTATTAGCAAATATTTTACTTTTATAATTTTAGTAATTGCATCTACAGCCTTTGTATATTGGATGACAACCGATTTGGGATTAGCATTTAACGCTTTCACTGCAGTGCTTATAATTGCTTGTCCCTGTGCGTTGGCTCTCTCAACTCCATTTACTCTTGGTAATACACAACGCATATTTGGGCGAAATAAATTTTACGTTAAAAATACAACTGTAATTGAAAAACTTGCTGAAATCACATCAATAGTTTTTGATAAAACCGGAACTATCACGGAGACGTTAAATTCGGAAACAAAGTTTGATGGGGAAGAATTATCGCAGGTTGATATTAATATTATTAGAGCATTAGTTTTAAATTCATCACATCCGTTAAGTTTACGAATTGCATCAGTCTTAAAGGTTACTGAAAAATTGGATGTTGAAAACTACAAAGAAATAATCGGTGAAGGAATCTCTGGATTTGTGAGTGGTTGTATGGTTCTAATTGGTTCACGAAAATTTGCGTTCCCAAATAGTGAACTTAATTCTGAAAGCATTTCCACAAATGTTTTTGTATCCATTGATGGCAGAGAGCTAGGACATTTTAAGATTTCAAACATTTATAGAAAAGGACTAAGTGAAATAGTCTCTTCATTAATCAATAAATACAAACTTTTTGTTCTATCCGGCGATAATGATGGAGAACGGGAAAGTTTAAAAAAATATTTTCCCAATGATAATTCTTTACATTTTAATCAATCTCCACACAACAAATTGGATTTTATTTCCGAGCTTCAAAAAAACAACGAAAAGGTTCTGATGATTGGAGATGGCTTAAACGACGCTGGTGCACTGGTTAAGAGCGATGTTGGTGTTTCTATCTCGGAAGATATCAACAACTTTTCTCCTGCTTGTGATGGAATAATGGATGCAAAGTCCTTTAAAAATATAAAAGAATTTATTAAATTCTCTAGCACAAGTAAAAAAATTATTCTTGCAAGTTTTGTAATCTCATTTATTTACAATATTGTTGGAATTAGTATAGCTGTTCAAGGAACACTTTCGCCAGTTATATCGGCTATTCTTATGCCCATTAGTTCAATAACAATAGTAGTGTTTACAACTCTTGCCACAAATTTTATGGCAAACAAGCGAGGACTTAAATAGTGTCTGCAATATTGGTTTTAATTGGCTTTTCACTGACCGTAGCAATTTTCTTTTTAGTTGCATTTATATGGGCTGTTAAAACAGGGCAATACGATGACAGATACACTCCTTCGATAAGAATTTTATTTGATGACACCAAGCCGCAAAAAAGCAAAAACAGTAACAAACAAATTGATCTAAAAAAATAACATCATAGGAGTGATTGAATGAATTTAGAAAAATTCAGTTATGATAACCAGATAGTAAAATTCTTTATTATTGCTACTGTAGTTTGGGGCATTGTGGGAATGTCGTATGGACTTTTGATAGCATTCCAAATTTACATTCCCTGGTTAAATTTTGATTCCCAATATATTACTTTTGGAAGGATGCGTCCGCTACATACTAACGCAGTAATTTTTGCTTTTGTTGGTAACGGTATTTTTGCTGGTGTTTATTATTCTTTGCAGCGATTAACCAAATCTAGGATGTTTAGCGATGTGCTTAGCAAAATAAATTTCTGGTTATGGCAATTAGTAATTGTAGCCGTTGCTGTAACTTATACATTGGGAATTACAACTTCTAAAGAATATGCTGAAGCGGAATGGCCAATTGATATTATGATTGCTGTTGCTTGGCTTGCCTTTGGAGCAAACATGATTGGAACGTTAATTAAACGACGTGAAAAGCATATGTATGTTGCCATCTGGTTTTATATTGCAACCTTTGTTACAATTACAGTTCTTCATGTTGTAAACTCGCTTGAAGTTCCTGTTTCACTTTTTAAAAGTTATCCAGTATTTGCTGGTGTTCAAGATGCTTTGGTGCAGTGGTGGTATGGTCATAATGCAGTTGCATTTTTCTTAACTACACCATACTTAGGTTTAATGTATTATTTCCTTCCTAAGGCGGTTAATCGTCCAGTCTATTCTTACAGACTTTCAATTATCCATTTCTGGTCATTAATATTTCTATATATATGGGCTGGTCCACATCACTTGCTATACACGGCTTTGCCAGATTGGGCACAATCATTGGGAACAGTTTTCTCAATAATGTTAATTGCTCCGTCGTGGGGCGGAATGCTTAACGGGCTTCTTACAATACGTGGAGCTTGGGATAGAGTTAGAGATAATCCTGTTCTTAAATTTTATGTTGTTGCTATAACGGCATACGGAATGGCAACATTTGAAGGACCAATGCTTGCACTAAAAAATATAAATGCATTAGCTCACTATACAGATTGGATTCCTGCACATGTTCACGTCGGAACTCTTGGTTGGAATGGTTTACTAACTTTTGGAATGCTTTACTGGTTAGTTCCCAAAATGTGGAATACAAAACTGTTCTCAAAACAATTAGCAACCGCACATTTTTGGATTGCTACTTTGGGTTTAGTTGTTTGGGTTGTTCCAATGTATTGGGCAGGCTTAACACAATCTCTAATGTGGAAAGAGTTTACACCGCTTGGCGTTTTGCAATATCCTAA
>JAQICK010000332.1 GCA_027858595.1 Melioribacteraceae bacterium | reverse complement strand
ATTATATTGTATATTAATATTTGAGTGAATTGAATTAAAACTGCCATAGTCTGCCTTTACATCTACATTAACACCATCTGATGGGTTATTTGAAATAATATTTATAATTCCAGAAAATGCATCTGCTCCATAAATTGCAGAACTTGGACCAGATATTATTTCAATCCTTTCGGCAAAACTTACTGAAATTGAATTACCTACTGACAGAAAAGAACCATTAGCCTGGTTCAATTTTTTGCCATCAATAAGAACTAAAAACCTATCGTTACCTTCTATTCCCTTAATAGTATATAACTCGCCAAAACCTCTTGCATTATCCACAATATCAATAAAACTTATATCTTTCAATACATCCGATAGAAAATGATATATATTGTTTTTAATTTCATCTTCAGTTATTACCATAACAGAAGCAGGTGCAGCACTTAAGTTTTGTTCATATTTACTAACACTTGTCACTTTAACATCCATCAAATCTTCAAGTGACATATTGAAAAGAACTTGAGATGTAAGTGAATCGGTTTTTTGGGAATAGAGAGGTTGCGAAATGAAAAACATCCCAACCACACAAAAGAATATAAAATATTTTAAATCATTCATAATATTTATCCTAAAGTTATAAATTTCATTGATGGCAAAGTAAAAACAAATTTACTTCCTATTCCTAACTCACTTTCTGCCCAGATTTTACCGCTATGTTTTTCAACCAGTTCTTTGCAGAGGATTAAGCCAACGCCTGTACCAGCTTCGTTGTTTGTGCCAACTGTGGTGTGATGTACTTCTATTTTGAATAATTTGTTTCTGTTCTCTTCGCTCATTCCTATTCCACTATCTGAAACCGAAATAGCTATTTCGTCATCTCTCATTTCAGTTTCAATCTTAATTATTCCATCTGGTTTTGTGAATTTGATAGCATTTGCAATTAAATTTCTCAATACAGTTTCTGTCGCTTTTTCATCAGCAAAAATAAGTGTATTTTCTTTAACTCCATTTTTTATAAATATGTTTTTTTGTAATGCAGTTATTTTAAGAAGGTCAATAATTTTAGAACTGCTTTTATAAAAATCAATACTCTTAAACTCATACTCCATTCTATCAGTTTGTGTTTTTGCCCATTCAAGTAAGCCTTCTAATAAATCATAAACATTTACAGACACGTTCCGTAAAACTTGTATCATTTCTTTAATTTCATAGGAGGTTAGCTCGTCATAATCGGAGACTAACATTTCTGTAATTCCAAGAATACCATTAAATGGACTTTTTAGATCGTGTGAAATAATTGAGAAAAACTTATCTTTGTTGGCGTTTGATTCTAACAAACCCTTTTCAGATTCTTCAAGTTTTACATTTAACTGAACCAAGTCTCTAGCAGTTTGTTCCATTGTATCGTGTGCCATTTGTAGTTCTTCAACATACTTAGCAATCTCTTCTTGAGCTGTTTTTCTCTCTGTTATATCAGTATGTGTACCAGTCATTCTAATAGGTTTTCCATTGTTATCCCATTCAACAATTTTGCCTCTGTGAAGCACCCAAACCCATTCTCCGCTTTTGTGTTTCATTCTTGATTCAAACTCATAAAATTCAATTTCTCCAAGAAATAATCTTTCCAAAAGTTCATTTGAATTTTCTAAATCGTCAGGATGTGAATAAAAATTCCATCCTTCAATTTTCTTCAAGTCAAGTTCCTCTAGTGCATATCCAATTATTTCGGCAGATCTTTTATTAAAATATGTTACACCGGTTTGAACATACCAATCCCAAATACCTTCGCGAGTACCTTCAATAGCAAGTTTCAATCGTTCGTCTGTTTCACGAAGTTTTATGTTTAACTTTTCGCGCTCCTTAGCATTTTTTATTATCTGTTTTGTACCAAATCCTAAAAATATTATTCCAAACGCCCACAAAACACCATGCCATAAAAAAAGATTAAATATTTCATTATTTGCAATTTCTATGTACGGTTTCATTGGAACAGAAGAACTGATACCGCCACGAATATCACCAATTTTATATCCTTGTTGCTGATGACATTTCATACATCCTTCTTCTGTTATCAATGGTTTCATTAAACGTAAGTATAACTCATCATTTAACATTTCAACAGAAGCAACCTCCTTTACATTTTTTTCGAATTTTTTAAGTGCTTCTGTTTCCCACTCATCTGCTGAATTTTCAGTGCGAATTGGATTAAGACTTGTAATATGTCCACGAATATTTGAAACTTTGAAACCCAACTCGTGTATTTGTCTTGTCATAAATGCAGGATTAATGAGAGTAAGTTTTTTCCCCGAAGGAGTTTCAATATCCCGTTCTGGAACATTAGCTAGATATGGATTAGGCTGAGTAACTTCGGATACCGGAACATATACACCACCGTGCTCAGTATTCCACCTACGGGAAAGAACATCCATGGAAAATTGTGTGCGTGCGGCTTCACTTGCCGAAAGAATAGCTCCATCTTTATTCTGAATATAATTCCACACCATAGATATTCCAATGAGAATACTCCATATAGCAATTAGAATAAATGCATACTTTTTTATTTGGTGAATAGTATTTGTATCTTCATTTGGTTTCATTTTTTATAATCTTTGGATAAATGGTTAACCTTCATAATTATTTCTCCTCATTGGTATTAGGAAAAGTGAAAATAAATTTACTTCCTATTCCTAACTCACTTTCAACCCAGATTTTCCGCCATGTTTTTCTACAAATTCTTTACAAAGCAGTAATCCAACACTTATTTCAACTTCTATATCTGTTCCCAATTAGAATAATTTTTTAGTTATGTTAATAAGTCGTTCAATTATTTTTTTACTCATTTCTACACCATTCTCTTTAAATACAACTTAGAGCGTACTATCGAAAATTTTTACAGATAGCTTAATACGTTCTTTTCGGTTTGTATGCTTTTTTGTTTGATTAAATATAATTGTATGAATACATTCATCATCAGTATATACTTCAGTTTCATCAATGGTGGTTTTGATTTTTGCTTTTTGTCTCGGGCAAATGATTGCAAGGAGTTTTCGACAGAATCTGTGATTCTTTTAATTCTAAATTCTATCTTTTGAAATATGATTTTGGTATTTTCGTTGTAGTGGTATTTCCAGTTAGATAAATCTAGACTTCCCAATAAGTTCTTATTCTTAAAAAACTCATCCGAACTGTAGTATCCAGCATTCTTTTTGTAAGCAGGGGAGACACAGATTAAATTTTCTTCGAAATTTTTCACCCCAAAAGATAAATCCGAATCTAGTTGAAGAGTTCTAAATGCTTCATGAAGTTTGTGCTTGTAGTTATCTTTATTGACATACATAATTATCTCAATTTAGCAAAAATCTCTGGGAATGGAAGTAATAATATTAATACCTCCTTGAGTACTATTTTTGATCAGATATTTGGATGAAAGTTAAAGATTTTTTACCTAATTAAAAAGTATCTAATCTTTTATAACAGAACATTTGCTCTTGTTCTAGGGGCTTCTATGGGACGCGGAATTTACAGCAGAATTAATTATTTCTCGAAGATTATTTGCAAAATTTCAATGTGTAATACTGGTCACAATTTGTTAAAATTATTCAAAAACAATTGTCTTTCCTTTGTGTACCAATACTCTGTGTTGCAAGTGTAAGTGAAGGGCTTTTGCAAGTACCAATCGTTCTCAATCTCTACCTTTTCTTACAAGGTCTTTTACAGAATCTTTGTGGCTAATTCTGATAATATCTTGAGCAATAATTGGTCCTTCTTCCAAATCGTAAGTAACAAAGTGGCTTGTTGCTCCAATCATTTTAACACCTCGCATAAAGGTTTGTTTATAAGGGTTTCCGCCAATAAATGCTGGAAGAAAAGAATGGTGAATGTTTATAATTTTATTTGGCAATTCTGAAACAAACTCGGGAGAAAGGATTTGCATATATCTTGCAAGCACAACAATATCAATTTCAAGATTTTTTAATAGCATAATCTCAAGTATTTCCTGTGAAGTCTTGTTTTCCGTTGTGATGGGAAAATAATAAAAAGGGATATTGTAATTCTTTGCAAGAGGTTCTAGGTCATTATGATTAGAAATTATAGCAACAATTTCGGTGTTAAATTCACCTAGTTTGTTACGCCATAAAATCTCTTGCAAAACGTAATCGTATTTAGAAACAAAAATAGCAATTTTCTGTTTTTGCTCGGCTAATTCAATTCGCCATTTAGCGTTAATTTTATCAGCGAGCGGTTTGAATTTTATTGTCAGTTTATCTGTGAATAAATAAAATTATCCATTTCCCATTCAACACGAATAAAGAACATCTTTTCGTCTGAATCAACATGCTCAGCTAAATTGATTATATTTCCGTCAATATTGGAAATGAAATTAGATATTGATGCAACTAATCCTTTTTGGTCTGGACACGATAGTAAAAGTATTGCCTTCATATTTTGCCATAACCTTGTTTAGTAATGAGAATCCGAAATTCAGATTTTTCAGTCATTCCCGCACGTTTCAAGCGTGAATCTTTCGCTCACTGAGATGCAGCGTCCTGAAATAGGTTGACTCCTACTTTTAAGAAAATGAATAAATAAAGTATCGAAGATACTTTATTTATTCTGTAATCGTTTCATGTTTTTTGTAATAGTTCTTCCATTTT
>JAQICK010000049.1 GCA_027858595.1 Melioribacteraceae bacterium | reverse complement strand
AACTTGTTGATTTATTAGAAGGTGTGGGCTAAGGCGTAAAATCGTTCCTAAATCCGGTGAATGCACAAAAGAATTAAAAACGGAACACCCGATTTAGTTTTAAGTGATATTACGCTACTTTACATAGATGGATATCAATTTTATAATAAAGTACGTAGTGAATTTTTTATGCTTAATCTTCCTTTTCTATTTCTAACTGAAAGAACAGATGACCAACAATTTAATTATGCAATGGAGCTTGGTGCAGATTATTTTATTAAAAACCATATTCTTGTGATGAATTATTAAGATGCATTAAACGAAGAATAGAAAAAGTAGAACGCAATTCAGACAAAACTTGAAAATATTTTAAGGGGGAATTCACTCTATGTTCCTCATGAACTTAGAACACAATTGATCCCAATACTTGCGTTATTCAAAGCTCTCTTTATATAGTTTAACAGACTAAAGCAGAGGGGAATTTTTTATACATATTTGCATTATAAACTACATTCCACTCAAAATTATTTGTAAATATTCCATTCACAACAAAATATTGTCATTCACAACATATTATTTAATATCTCACCAATTACACCGATTATAACTTTGAAAGGTCATGGAATTAAAAAGGTTATATTTTTGATGAAATTTTCAAGATACATTTAAGTGCTTTTTCTTTTTGCGAGTTATTCACTTCTTCAAAATCCAACAAGGAATTAAATAAATAATTAAACATATAAAACAAAACAATAAATTAGGAGTCCGAAATGAACTGGGTTAAAAATCTAAAAACCAAGAGTAAAATTTATACAATTTCTACTCTGTATTCAGCAATTATTTTATTAGGGCTTGTTTTTTTCAATAGTACATTGACCAAAATAAATTATGAAATTATTATAGGAATAATATTTATCCTTTTAATTGGAGCTGCCTATTCTGTTATAGTAGCTAAATTAATAACTAAACCTTTAAACGAACTCACAAAATCTGCTGAAGCATTTAATAATGGCGACACAAACATAACAATTGAAGTAAATTCTACAGATGAAATAGGAAAGTTAGCCGGAGTATTTAATAAAATGATAGAGCAGATAGGTTTGAAAATTAGCTACCTTGATAATCTACCAGCTCCTGTGTTAGCAATTGATAGAGAATTTAATATTCAATATATAAACAAAACCGGTTGTGCTATTGCTGGTAAATCACAAGAAGAATGTCATAAGAGTAAATGTTATGATTTAATGCATGCAGATCATTGCAAAACAACCGAATGTCGATTAGGTCAAGCAATGAAAGACGGTAATGAGCACGGAGCCGAACAAAAAGCAAGACCAAATGGTAAAGAATTTGATATTATGTACACTGGTTCGGCTGTAAAGAATAAAAAAGGAGAAATAATTGGAGCAATGGAATTAGTTGCTGATATTTCAAACGTAAAAGAAGCTGAGAGATATTTGGATAGAAGTTCAGTTGAGATTATGAAAGCTATGGAGAAATTAGCACAAGGAGACTTGAGTGTGCAGATAAAATCGGAAAAGAAGGATGATACCATTGCCAAATTGTACAATGCTTTTAATGAAACAACTAATAATATGAAACAGATGATTCTTCAGGTAACAGATGCCGTGGAAGCCACAGCAAGTGCATCTACACAAATCTCATCAAGTGCAGAAGAGATGGCTTCTGGAGCACAAGAGCAAAGTTCGCAAACAGCAGAAGTTGCTGCTGCAATGGAAGAGATGTCTAGGACTATAGTTGAAACTGCAACCAATGCAACTAACTCTGCAGAAGCCTCAATGGAAGTTAGCAAAAAAGCAAATGAGGGAGAAGAGAAATTAAAAGCTACTAGTGAAGGCATGCAAAGAATTGTAAATTCTGTAGATACAGTTGGTGGTAATATTGCCTCACTGGCTAAAGAAACGGAGCAAATTGGAGAAATAGCACAAGTAATTGATGATATAGCTGACCAAACAAATTTACTAGCACTAAATGCAGCAATAGAAGCAGCAAGAGCTGGAGAACACGGGCGCGGATTTGCTGTAGTGGCAGATGAAGTAAGAAAATTAGCTGAGGGAACAACTAAAGCCACTAAAGAAATTGCAGATAAAATAAAGGCAATTCAAGAAGTAGCAAGTGTAGCAAGTACTTCAATGGAAGGAGCTGGAACTGCTGTAAATAATGGTATGGAACTGAATCAAGAAGTTGGAGGCGTACTAACAAATATTTTGTCTAGTGTTGAAAATGTGTCACAACAAATAACTCAAGTTGCGGCTGCTAGTGAAGAACAATCAGCAACTGCAGAGCAAGTTTCAACAAATGTAGAGGCAATAAATAATGTTGCAAATGAATCAGCTGCTGGGGTTCAGCAAATAGCATCAGCGTCAGGAGATTTAAATAGACTGACAGAAAATCTACAAAACCTTGTAAATCAGTTTCAAATAACTAATGATAGTAATAATGGCAATCAAGTAAATAGTGATGGTCATTTAATGTTAAATTAGTACCCTAATTGATTTTTAAATAAATATTGGTGTAGATTATTTTACTAAAAGTAACTTAAGTCAATATTAGTTGGAGATAAAAATGAGTGATATAGAAACAAACACAGATTCTTCTATTATTCAATTGGTCGGTTTTAAACTAGCCACTGGTGAATATGGTGTGGATATATTAAAAGTACAAGAAATCCATAGGATGTTAGCAATAACAGATGTGCCTAACTCTCCAGAATTTATAGAAGGAGTTGTAAATTTAAGAGGTAGAATTATTCCAGTAATTGATTTACGCATACGTTTGAATTTACCTAAAATAAAACACGATAATAATACTCGAATAATAGTTGTTGATTTAGAAGGAAAAACAGTAGGTTTTGTAGTTGATGAAGTAAGTGAGGTTTTAAGAATACCATCAAATGTAACTGAACCACCGCCAGATTTGGTTGTTTCAGGAGTTGATAGTGGTTACATTAGCTCGGTAGCTAAATTAGAAGATAGATTACTTATATTACTTGACTTAAAAAAGGTTCTAACTTTTGAAGAAATAGAGGTTTTAGAAGAAGTTTAATAAAAGTGAATTCGCAAAAAGGATAGTGTCTCATTTTTTGTGTAAATGGCAGAATGCTTATTTGACAAACGGGTTAGCCGTTTGTCAAATTTTCTGCAGCATTGTCTCAATATTTTATGCATAGTGAATAAATTTATTAACCAATTTCCTAATTTCATCATCCTTCTGAAAAAGTTTCTCGCTTAAATCTTTATCGTCGTGAGATTTTAGTTCTCTTACAAAACGTTCTAATGTTCCTATTGGAAATATATTATTTTGGTTGAAAAATGAAAACTCCTTTTCAAGTTCATTTGCTGAAGCATCGCAACTAGTTGGTAATTGCTGTAGATTATTAATCAAATTTTCATTTTCAAAAAGGTTTTCTTCAATTTTTAATTTTTCAGCTATTTCCAATCCATCTTCTATTTCCATTCCGTGTTGCATCGCCATTACCATTCCAGCAAGAAGATGATAAAGATCAGCAGAGCCATCAGGCACACGGAATTCAGCCGTTTGCTTTCCAGGAATGTAAGGAACCTCAGCAATTTCAAAAGGATTGGCATCTTTGATCATTTCTGTTTTAAGTATCCAACCAAGTGGAATGCGAACTAGAGCCGAACGATTTGTTTCTCCCCAACAAATATTTGTAGGAGCTTCTTGATGAGGAACCAAACGTAAGTAGGATGTTGGAATTGTATTTCCGAAAGCAGTTAATGCTTTTGCTTTATCTAAAATGCCTGCAATTGTTTTTAGTGCTATTGGGCTTAATTTATCGTTTTCAATCATCAGATTATTGTCTTGTTCATCAACAACCATATAGTGAATATGGAGACCACTTCCTGCTTTTCCAACAGTAATTTTAGGAGCAAAGCTAATATCAACTCCATATTTATATGCAAGGTTTCTTAAAATCCATTTGCCCAAAACTAATTGGTCAGCCGTTTCATCAACATCAACGGCGTTAAATTCAATTTCATGCTGTTCATAATATTTATCTTCAGTTGTGAAATTGCCAACTTCTGAATGAGCATATTTTATTTTGCCACCACATTTAGCTAAAAGCCTAATTGCTTCAATTCGTATGTGTTCAAATTTTGCAAAGGGAGTTGATTGGTGATATCCTTTTTGATCATCTGCTGGATAGTCTAGATTCATATCTTTATCGGAAATAATGTAGTACTCCAATTCACCTAGAGCTTTTATTTTATATCCAGTTGTTTTTGTAAATCTTCGGCTCGCATTTCTCAAGATGTTTTCAGGTGCACTCGGAAGAGGATATCCTTCCTTAGTATAAAATGAACAAAATAAATCAATTGTTGGAACTTCCGAAAAAGGATTTACGAACGCAGTTTTAAAACGAGGAATCACATACAAATCGCTAATTGCAGCATCGATATATGAAAACAAACTTGAGCCATCAACTCGTTCTCCAGTTGATAGAATGGATTCGAGATAAGCACGTGATGTAATTACAAAGTTAAGTGTTCTTAGTTTTCCAGCTTCGTTTACATAACGAAAATTAACTTGTTCAATTTCATTTTCTTCAATGTATCTAATTATGTCGTGCCTTGTAAATTCAATTGCAGGCTTGCGTAAATATTTTACAAGTGAATTTTGATTTAACGCTACTTCGTTTTCTCTCATTGTTTTTCCTAATTATTATTTTCTATGAAGTAAAACTAGATAAGATTTTTAGATTTGCAAAAAGGAAAATGGATTCTTAAAATTAAATATAGCCTCTTCTTTATTTCTACAATTAGTGATAGATTTCAAGTAATAATTACCATAAAATAATTTTGGATGAATATGAATATTGTTGTGCTAGATGGATACACTCTAAACCCTGGTGACCTAAGTTGGAAAGAACTTGAAATTCTTGGTAATCTTAAGGTTTATGATAGAACTAAACCAGATTTAGTAATTGAAAGGAGCAAAGATGCTGAGGTAATTATCACAAATAAAACTCTGATTTCAGAAAAGATAATTTCACAATTACCAAATCTGAAATATGTTGGAGTTCTCGCAACAGGATATAATGTGGTTGATACAAAAGCTGCTTCAGGAAAAGGAATTGTCGTTACGAATGTGCCAGCATACAGTACTGATTCGGTTGCACAATTAACGTTTTCACTTTTGCTTGAGCTAACAATGAACGTAGGAACTCATAATCAATCTGTTCAAGATGGAGATTGGGTAAACTCAAAAGATTTTAGTTACTCTAAATCATCACTCATTGAGCTGAACAGTTTAACTATTGGTATTATTGGGTTTGGTAGAATTGGGCGAGCAGTTGCTAAAATAGCAAACGCGTTTGGGATGAAAGTAATTGTAAATAATAGAAGTAGAATTCCTAATATACCAGAATACGCAACTCAAGTTGATATGCCAAAAATATTTATGGAAAGCGATATTGTATCACTCCACATACCTTTAACAGAAGATAATAGTCAATTTGTAAATAGTGAAATGATAAGTTTAATGAAATCTTCTGCATACATCATAAACACTGGGCGTGGCGGACTGATAAATGAATTAGATTTAGAGGAAGCTCTAAACTCCAATAAAATAAGAGGTGCTGGATTAGATGTGCTTTCAACAGAACCACCACAAAAAAATAATCCATTATTGACAGCAAAGAATTGTGTCATTACTCCACATATAGCTTGGGCAACAACAGCAGCTCGCAAAAGATTAATGAACGTTGCTGTGGATAATGTGAAAGCATTTTTAAATGGAAAGCCACAAAATGTTGTCGTTTAGAAATAATAGAGGGTCTTCCCGTTTCATTAAAGTGTAGAAAAGGTAATCATTTTTTTTATAAATTATCTCTAACTTTCTTTGGCAAACTAGCAAATACAAGGTTATACGAATCATCAATCAATTCCTTTATTAGAGAATCTTTTAATGTTCCCTGAAGGTCAACAGTGTTCCAGTGCTTTTTGTTCATATGATATCCTGGAATGATTTCTTCATATTCTTCTCGCAATTCAATTGTCTTTTCTGGATTGCACTTTAGGTTTAAGCGAAGTGGTTGATTGATGTTCGTTAAGCAAAATATTTTTTCCGCAACCTTAAAAACAAGTGTTTCTTCATCAAACGGAAAACCTTCGGTTAACGCTTTTTTTGTATAACAATGTTTTTGGATATCTTCAATATTCATTTTCTTCCAATATGTGAACTAAAAATTAAAACTTACGTCTCAATAATCATAAAAAATAACTAAATTCGAGCATAAATAAAAAAGAAATAATAAAAGGGAAACAAATAACCTCTTCCTTTGTTTATATACTCATGTTAAATTAGTTTTGGAATAAAACTAATTTGCGTGTTATTTACCGACAAAGTTTACTTCTTTTTTATTTTCGGTATTACTTAACTTTTTAATAATTGGAAATTTTTAAATATGAAAAAACTGATTCTTATTCTGATATACATTCTTACTGTAAATTTATCAGCACTGACTGGAGAGCGTTTTGCAGAAAATAGAGTTGTAATAGATACTTTCAAAGTTATAACTCCAAATAAGTTACATTCAAAGGTTGATCAAATTGTAACAACGCTACTCACAAGATATCACTACAAAAAAATAGATTTAAACGACTCGCTTTCATCTGTGATTTTTGATAACTATCTAAAATCATTGGATTATAACAGAGTCTATTTCCTACAATCAGACATTCAAAACTTTGAAAAACATAGATACATGATGGATGATTATTTACTCGCAGGTAATTTAGAAGTTCCGTATGAAATATTTGATGTTTACAAAACAAGGATGAACTCTAGCATTGATTATATTATTGAACGTTTGAAAACAGAATTTGATTATTCAATTGCTGAAGATTTTACTCCAAAACGTAAAGATGCTGAATGGGTAAAAAACGAAACTGAAGTAAATGAAATTTGGAGAAAAAAATTAAAGAACGATGCACTAAATAAAAACTTAAAAAAAGAGGATTGGGCAAAGACCTCCAAAACATTAGCAGATAGATATAAACGATTTCACAAGATTATTTTGCAATACAAAGAAGAAGATGTTTTTCAACTTTATATGAACGCATTTTCTAGTGGTATTGACCCACACACAAGTTATTTCTCTCCAATAACTTCCGAAAATTTCGATATCTCAATGTCTCTAACTTTGGAAGGTATTGGTGCATCCCTTATGAATAAAGATGATTATACAACCATTGCACGTATTATACCAGCTGGGCCAGCTGCAAAAAGTGAAGACCTTTTTGAAAACGATAGAATTGTTGCTGTGGCTCAAGGCGAAGTTGGGGAAATGGTTGATATTGTTGGATGGCGTTTGGATGATGTAATTAAATTAATTCGTGGAAAGAAGGGAACAGTAGTTCGCCTTGCTATACTCAGAGCAGATGCTACTTTGGATATGCCAACGGAAGAACTCATACTCGTGCGTGATAAAATAAAATTAGAAGAACAAGCTGCAAGTTCAAAAATTATTAAAGTTGAAGAAGAAGGTGAAGTTTTTCAACTTGGTGTTATAGATATTCCAGCATTCTATATCGATTTTGATGCACAACGTAAAGGGGACACAGAATATAAAAGCACAACGCGTGATGTTAGGAAATTAATAGTTGAGTTAGAAAAAGAAAATATTGATGGAGTTATAATTGACCTACGTAACAACGGCGGCGGCTCACTTAAAGAGGCAGTTGAATTAACAGGTTTATTTATTGATGAGGGTCCAGTTGTGCAGGTTAAAAGGTCCGATGGA
>JAQICK010000230.1 GCA_027858595.1 Melioribacteraceae bacterium | reverse complement strand
TATGATATTACAAATATTTCTTATGGAGGCTCCTACACTACTCCTAAAAGTGTTTTTGATATATTCATTGGTTATAACGATAAATCTTTTGGTGCTAATAGCTTTTATACAACTGTATATCCACTTCAGTACGAACACACAAAAACAACTTTTGCAAAGGTATCTGCAGAGTTTGGTGATGACAACTTAAATTATTCCACAAAGTTTTACTGGCGTAATAATGAGGATGAGTTTTTGCTTGATAAAACGAATCCATCTTTTTATCAAAATATTCACATTACAAATATCTATGGCGGAGAAATAGATATGCATCTAAAGTCCAGTATTGGTGGAACGTCAATCGGTGGCGAATTTGTTTACGACAAAATAGAAAGCAATAGTCTTGGCAATCATAATAGAAATAGAATTGGTTTATTTGTTGAACACAAATTTCCACAGTTTAACAATATAAATATTGGTGTAAGTGGATTTATGTATGAATACTCAACTATAGGAAGAAAGTTCTGGCCTGGATTTGAGTTGGGATATTCTGCAACAAATAACTTAAATTTATTTGCGAACTATAGTCGTGGATTCAGAATTCCGACATACACCGAGTTATTTTATAATAGTCCAACTACAAAGGGTAATCAACTCCTAACTTTTGAAGAGACAACAAATTATGAAATTGGTGGAAAATATTATAATTCTTATTTAACTGTTTCTTCTTCGATATTTTATAAAACTGGAAGTAATATAATTGACTGGGTTATACCTGGCCCTGATGCACTTTGGACTATTATGAATATTGCAGAACTAAGTACAAATGGATTTGAAATCAATTCTACAATTGCTCTTAATCAATTATTTAAGCAGAAACTAATTAACAGTCTAAGTATAAAATACACATTTCTAAATTCTGACTACACTAATCCAACAAATTACACATCACGCTATTTGCTTAAGTATCTAAGACATCAAGCAATAATTTCACTGAATCACAATCTAGTATTCGATGTAAAAGTAAACTGGTACTTCCGTTATGAAGACCGTTTTAATTCTGAGAGTAATTTTATTACTGACTTAGGAATAAATAAATCGTTTGATAATTTTAATGTTTTTGTAAAAGCTTCAAACCTGTTTAATGTGGATTACTTTAATTTCATTGGTATTCCGTTATCTGGTAGATGGGTAACTGCTGGAATAAAGTTCAAACTTTCGGAGTAATAGAATCCAAAAAAGTTCTCATTTATTCTCTTTAAAAATTTTCTTTTTAATTGTAGTTTTATATAAGATATTTCTATCAATTTAACAGAGGCAATATGAAAACTTTCCAAATATTTATTTTAGCTTTTACAACTTTAATCTATTCTCAAGAAAACTATCACCCCGACAAATTAGTTTCAAAATCATCCGCTTCACAAGAGTGCTTTATTCAAGAAGTAAATAGTGAATATGTAGTTATAAAGTCTTCAGATAATTCTGGCACAATGATTTTTCTCACCACCCTAAATGAAATTAATATTGACAGTTTTGGATTAGTTTATTCTGAATCCACTGGATATACTGTTTCCCTTAAATCAATTAATGATTTTCTAGAAAAACGCAGTGCTAATAATTTAACGTTATTAAAACAGCCTAAGTTATCAAGTGAAGAGCAAACCACTTTATTTAACAGTGGGAAAAGATTTTTCTTTGCAATTAACTATTTTCCATCAATAACAAAACAATTGGTTTTCACATATAAACCTTATATGTATAGAATTTCTTCCAACAGCTATCTTGACCAATATTATCAACCCATGTATTTTGAACTTGAACAAAACTTAGTTTCTATGGAATCTCAATTTGGGTTTAATGTTGCAAATAATTTATTTATTACTTTATCCATAGGGTATAGTAGCGATTTGTATAAAAGCACATCTACCACTACTGATCAAAACATCTATTATGGAACTGTAACAACGAGATTAAATGAAAATCAAAATTCAATGGATAAATTTCTTTTAGGAATTGGTTTGAAATACTACTTCGGAAACTTTGAAGTTAGCAACGTAAATCCATTTGTTCTTTTTAGTATTGGTCAACAATTTGCTTTTTTTGATAATTACAATAGAAATTATTATATAGGTCAAAACAATGACTATGAATACACAGATAATGAGAATGAATTTATGGAGGGATTAAATTCTCCGATATTTATTTCTGGTGGCTTTGGGGCAGAATATGCAATTTCAAAATCACTAACTCTCTCCGGATTTTTTAAAGTGAAATATAATTCCGCTTCGTCAACCTACAAATGGAAAAACACTGACAATGGAGTTGTTACTAACCAAGGTGAAGAAGATGTTGAAAATACAACAGTAAGATTTAAAACTGGACTTGGATTAAACTTTTTCTTTTAGCATTTTTAAAAAACAATGGTCGCATAATTTGCGACCATTTATTAAAACTAATTTATCGATTATTATATTATAAGTTTTAGAACAACTTGCTCAATTCTTTTCCTTCTCTTTCTTTCCAACTACCTTTGTGGTAAGCATATCCAGTAATTAAAGGAAGTGCAAGCGTGGCTTCGGAGTAAACCATTTGTTCGTAAGTCGTTTCAACTTTCCCCCAACTGCTTGCTTCTTTAAGTGTAGAGCTAGAGAGAGCCCCATCGCGAACATCAGCAACAGTAATTTGAACCGCATACTTGTGCATTGGAGCATCTTCTTGTAACATTTCAGCAGCAACAACAATATCTTGAGTGAAATTTTTAGGAACGCCACCACCAACCATAAATATTCCAGTATCTTTGTTTGCCAATTTAATTTTAGTTAATTCAAGAAAATCTTTTCCCGAATCGAATGAAAGATGTTTTTCTGGATTTCTATGCTGGTGCATTACAATTCCAAAACCTGCAGAGCAATCGGAAAATGCTGGAACAAACAAGGGGATATTCTTTTTATAGGCTTTATAAATTATGCTATCATCAACTTTTGGCCCACCATTTTCATCTAAATATTTTCCAAATTCTTTAAGCAATTCTCTTGATGAATAAGGACGAGGCTCTAAAGAATCAAAAATTTCGGCAGTTGTATCATCACAAATACGGAGTTCGTCTTCATCAATAAAAGTATCATAAATTCTATCAATGTGAAGTTCACGCATTTCGTTATCATCTACATCAGGTGAGCCAATATAATGTTTAAAGCCAAGTGCTTCAAAGAAATCTTGATCAACCATTAATGCTCCAGTAGATACAACAGCATCAACCATGTTGTTATCAATTAAATCGTGGACTATCTTTTTTAACCCCGCACTAAACAAAGAGCCAGCAAGCGTTAATATTATTGCTGTGTCTTTATCTTTAAGCATCATATCGTAAATATCTGAAGCACGATTTAAATCTCGTGCAGAGAACGCCATTTTCCCCATTGCTTCAACCAATGGAACAACATTGTGCTCTTTAATATCAATGTGTTTAATTACTTCTTTTAAGTAATCTTTTTTTGTTAACATTTCAATTTCACTTTCTATCCTACATTTCTTTTTCTGCCGTTACAGTTTTACCTTCTTTAAACACACCGTTCAAAAGATGTTCGTTATTCAACATAACAATACCATCTTCTTCATGTGGCTCACCGTAAACTGCGTGAACAGATTTTAATCCACCATAAATTTTACGTGCATCACAGATATAAACTAAATCACCAACATTAGCAGCCATCTTAGCCATGTCGTTTTTAGAGAAGTTGGCAATATCATCATCGCCTTCTTTTGTTTTCCATTCTACATTAATTACTTCGCCTTCTTCTTCATTAACTTTGCTACCCTTGAACATTTCTTTAGCTTTTGCTAACGACCAAACTGTTAGGCCTTCTGTTTGTGCAACTGGATCGTATTTAACGGTGTATGTAGTTGCAATTGCAACAGCAGAAGTCATAATTACTACTCCTATAAATTGAAGTATGAAAATTCCAACATTAAATACAACCATTCCGAACAAAGCAATTGCAACTGCAATTAATGCATATGATATCTTCTTATGATTCGATTTTCTTCTTATTTTAGCAACAACACTTTGTTGAAGAGTAGTAGAATAAGTTACAATAACTGCTACTGCACCGCAGACAAATAAATTATAGAATGCTCTAATGTATGAGTAAGGGTGCGAATGATTCATTTCAATTCCATGAGCAAACGGAGTAATTAAGTTTGCATCATGAAGGCCAAGAATCATTAATGCAACTCCACCTACAAATGTAGAGATAACGGCACTTGGTGTAAATTTCTTCCAAAATATTCCCAAGAAAATTGCAATTACAAGTGGCGGAGTTAAGGTTGAGTGGAAATATCCGTGAGCTTCGTAAACCGTAGGGAAACTCTTAAATGCTAATACAGAAACTACACCGAAAGCAGTTATAATAACTGATGACCAACGTGCTGCAGCAAGTTCACGTTTATCTGTATTTTTCTTATCTTCTTTTCCTTTTTGAAGATATTTCACAACTGGTCTGTGAATATCATTAATATAAATAGCGGCAGTTGCATTTATTAAAGTATCAACTGTTGACATTAGGGCTGCGGTTAATGCTGCCATTATAAAACCAAAAACTCCAGGCATTGCAACAATGTTTGCTACAACTACAAAAATTTGATCTGGCGAAGTATTTGCAGGAACTAATTCTGGATTAGAAATAGAAAGTGCTTTTCCTATCCAACCGGCATTTCCAACAACTATTGCAGAAAGTGGAAGCATAAATAGAATATTAAACGTAGCAGCTTTTCTTCCTTCATCCACACTTTTAGTTGCCATGAAACGCATTATTAAACCCATGTTCATGAACAAAAATCCTACTGACCCAGCAACGCCATCCTGCCAAAAAATTCCTACAAAGTTAAAATCTGGTGGTTTGGTTAAATCAGCTAGTGGAAGTTTCCAAGCTACTGGCAATAAATTCCAAAAAGTGTCAAATCCTCCGAGGTATGAAATACCAAGAAAGAAGAGTAAAAATCCAGCAAAGAGGAGAACAAACCCTTGAAGTAAATCTGTAAATATAACAGCAGTCTGTCCGCCGAATGTAATGTAAATTCCAGTAATTACTGCAATTACTGCAATTGCACCCATCAAAGTTATGTCAAATTGCATTCCTAAAAGTTCAAAATTCTCCGGAAGCATTGGTATTACTGCCTTTCCGAGAGTTAGAAATCCAATTCCAATATAACCAATCATGTATAACAAAAGTAAAACCGTTGCCAAAAACCTTGCCGACGGAGAAAATCTTTTTTCAAAATATTCTGGAATAGACCTAATTTTGGTATAAACTATAATTGGTAACCATCCAAAAAGGAATAGCGGAATAAAGAACCAATCGTTTATGTAAGTCATTGTTGACGAAAATCCGTATTCAAATCCTTTTGCAGAATACTTTACAAAGCTATGACTACCAACCCCAGTAGCAACAATAGAAAATGCAATAAGCCACCACGCAAAACGTCTTCCTCCAAAAAAGAAATCTTTGGTGCTTCTGTTATATCTTCCAAAATAACTACCGAATAACATGATTGCTATAAAGTAGACGACCATTACTACCCAGTCTGTTGAAGAACCAATACTGTGAAATGTTGTTTGTATATTACTTGATGTTGTTTCCATTGTCTACCAATAAATTGCTATTAATGTAAAAATTACGTGAAAGGCTACAAAATAAAAGTAACCAAAAATTAAAACTCTGTACCAATAACGATGTCGTTTCTTTTTTAGATCTATTGCTTTACTCTTCCTTATAATTATCATTCCAATTAAAAAGAAAATTCCCCCTACGCCATAAAGGTAAAGCAAAGGAAGCCAAGTGTGAGAAATTGCAGGCATATTTTTACCTAATTTATTAGAATATAGTGGGGTAACTTAATGAGGAATGAAATTAGTTGCAACTTAAATTGAAGAATATCATTGTCTTTTATGACGATTAATTTTTCTTTAATTCTTTAACCACTTCACTGTATAAGCTTATAATAGAGTTGCTGCAAAATAAGTTTTTTATATTGTCATTTCGAACGAATGTGAGAAATCTCTCATAAATCAAAAGATTTCTCGCCCAAAAAACGGGTTCGAAATGACAGATCCTTTATTTTGCAGAAGCTCTAATGTTCTAGGAAATAAATAGATGCAATTTTTACATGTAATAATTAGAAAAGGATAAACAGATTAATTATTTAGCTGTGTAAAAATCACTTTTTTCTCAATAACGGATAATGGTATAGTATTTGTTGTAAATGTTTAAATACTATTTACGATTTAAATAAAAAATCTTGCGGAGTTAAAATTGAAATTTAATATCCTAATTATTGATGAAGACCTGAAAGTTTTAAAGCACATTGAAGAACTCTTAAACAAGCTTAAGGTTGATGGAGAATTTATATTTGCTGAAAACAGTGAAGATGCTCTTATTGCAATGGAACAAACAAAAATAAATATTGTAATTTCCGACATAAAAATGGCACAAATAAATGAAGAAGATATACTTGAGGTTATAAAAAACAAATATCCTGCTACAATTAGAATTGTCCTTTATGATCTAGATAACAAGATGCAACTCATGCTTAAATCTATAGTTTCTACTCACAGATACATTGCCAAGCCGATAGAATTAGAAAAATTTAACACTGTACTCTTGGAATCAATTCAGCTTAATACGATGCTGAATAATGAAAACTTGAGTAATATAATTAATAAAATTGGAAAGTTTCCTGCACTTCCACAAACATATATTGATATTGAAGATGAACTAACAAAAGAAAATTTTTCACTTCAAAAAATTTCAGAAATAGTTCATAGTGATATGATTATTACAACCCGAATTCTTCAAGTTGTTAATTCTCCATTTATTGGTCTTTCTCAAGATATTACCGACATTGGTCAAGCCGTAAGTCTTCTTGGTGTAACTATGATAAAATCTCTAATC
>JAQICK010000045.1 GCA_027858595.1 Melioribacteraceae bacterium | reverse complement strand
TAAAATACAAATCAATTACAGGGTCCGATAAGTTAGAGGAAGTTCTCTCCAGTATTGATAAGGCAATTAGGCTTTCCTTTTCGCCTATTAAAATTAACAACGTAATTATGAAAGGTGTTAATGATGATGAAATAAATGACATGGTAGAATTTGCAATTGAAAAGAATCTTAATATTCGATTTATCGAGTTTATGCCATTTTCATCCAATGGGTGGAACGACGACAATTATATTAGTTATGACGAGATAAAAAAAATAGTTGAGAAAAAACATACGCTTATACCAATCTCTTCAAATCCATCTGAAGTTGCTAAATCCTTTACTATTAAAGGACAAAGTGGGACTGTGAGTTTTATCAGTTCAATTTCAAATCATTTTTGTGGCGATTGTAACAGACTAAGAATTACAGCTGATGGGAATTTGAAACTTTGTCTTTTTTCTCCAAAAGGCAAGGAAGTTCAATTGCGAAAATTTCTACGTGATAATAACACAACCGATACAGATATTGCAAAAATTATTTCTGATTCAATATTAAATAAAAAATTAGAACATCCAGCAATTGAAGAATTGTTAAAACTTGATTCGAACAATATGTTGCAGATTGGAGGATAAATTTGAATACGTTATCACATATTGACAAGAGTGGAAAAGCGTTGATGGTTGACGTAACAGAAAAATCATCTACTGTCAGAACAGCCGAGGCATTTGGGAAAGTAATTTTGGGCGAGAAGGTTTTTAATCTTGTTGCTGAAAATAATATTTCAAAAGGCGATGTATTAACAACTGCAAAAATTGCTGGAATCTCTGCTGCTAAAAAATGTTCTGAACTAATTCCACTTTGCCACAATATTTTCATTTCAAAAGTTGATGTAAAATTGGAATTGAACGAAAATGATTTTTCAGTTGAAATATTTTCGTTTGCTAAAACTACTTCGCAGACCGGTATTGAAATGGAAGCCCTTACTGCAACAAGCATTGCTGCATTAACAGTTTATGATATGTGCAAAGGAGTTGATAAATCAATTGAAATCAAAAACATCCATTTGCTTTCCAAAACTGGTGGGAAGAGTGGTGATTATAAATATTCATCTGAAGATTGAAAGGAATTTAATAAATGGACGCTATGACTAATACTATAATTGCCGGAAAGATAAAAGCTATTTCAACTAGTAAAAGAAAGGGTATTGCAAAATCGAATGTTTCATCGGCAAAATTAATTGAAAATTGGGGAATTGATGGTGATGCTCATGCAGGAAATTGGCATAGACAAATCAGTTTTCTAGCAATTGAAAGCATTGATAAAATGCGTAAGACTTTACCCAAACTTCAGCCAGGAATGTTTGCCGAAAATATTACAACAGAATTTATTGATATTCCAAATCTTAAAATTGGTTCGAGAGTTAAGATTGGTGAACATGCTGAACTTGAAATAACTCAGATAGGCAAAGAGTGCCATGACAAATGTGCAATATATGTAAAGGTAGGCAATTGTGTTATGCCAACCGAAGGTATATTTGCCAAGGTGATACATAATGGAGATATTTTTGTGGATGATAATGTAGAAGTAATAAATTAAGTGAGTGAAACAATGCTATCATATAGTGAAGCTCTTAAAATAGTTAAAGAAAACATTTTACTTTTAGAGAAGAAAGGAATTGAAGTCGAGTTGTTAAACTCTACTAATCACGTGTTGTCATGTGATGTTTTATCAGATATAAATCAACCTTCTTTTGATAATTCGGCAGTTGATGGATATGCAATTATCTTAAATAAAAGTATAAATTCTTGGAAATTAATTGGTGAAATATCTGCAGGAAATTTTTCTAAGTTTTCTCTTACCGACAAAACCACAGTAAGCATTATGACTGGCGGAAAAATTCCCGAAGGATGTAATGCAGTTATTCCTATTGAAGATGTAATAATTGAGAATGACTATGTGAAATTAGTTGAGGGAACAAGATTATTCCAAGGAATGAATATTCGAAAAATGGGAGAGAATTTAAGAAACAATCAAATTGCAGTTCCACAAAATACTTTGATCTCCACTGCAAATATTTCTGCGCTTGCCGATTGTGGAAAATCAAGTGTAACAGTTTATCAACCGCTGAAAGTTGCTGTCTTTTCAACTGGCGATGAATTGGTTGACTTAGACGAAACACCCACAGAGGACAAAATACGAGCAACAAATATATATTCAATTTTGGCTTTATTAAAACAGTTCAATTTAGAGGGAGTTAATTTAGGATTTTCAATCGATGATAAAGAGACAATAAAAGAAAAAATCAAATTAGCTTTAGCTAGCGACATCGATATTCTACTAACAACTGGTGGTGTTTCAGTTGGCAAATATGATTTTTTAAAAGAAGTGTTCGAAGAGTTGGGAGTAGAAAGAAAATTCTGGCGTGCATATATTAAACCAGGCAAGCCAATCTATTTTGGTGTTTTTCAAAAAAATGGGAAACATAAATTAGTTTTTGGATTAGCTGGCAACCCAGTCTCTTCCTTTGTTAATTTGCATGCTTTCTTAATTCCAGCATTGGAGGAGTTTTATAAAACTACTTTTAATAATAGATTCTATGCGAAAGCAAAATCAATATTCAAGAAGAAGGATTCCAAGCGTCATTTTGTGAGGAGCACTTTTACACTTAGCGATGAAACCAAATCATATGAAGTAGGGAATCAAAGTTCTCAATCATCTGGAAATATGGCGGGTTTAAGTAATTCAAATTGCTTGGTGATTTTGGATGAAGAGAAAAACATATATGAAAAAGGAGATTTAGTTGAATGTATAAAAATATAACTGGAATTATTCTTAGTGGTGGTAAAAGCTCAAGAATGGGAGTAAATAAATCCTTTATGAAACTTGGAGATTATACAGTTATTGAACGTGTGGTTAAACTAATGCAATCGCTTTTTACTGAAGTTATTTTGATAACAAATACTCCAGATGAATATAAATTTCTGAATATCCCAATGTATGAAGATCTATACAAACACAAAGGTCCAATTGCTGGAATTCATTCTGGATTATTAAATTCAAAAACAGAAAATAATTTTATTATATCGTGCGATATTCCTCTAATGACACATCAAATTATTAAATATTTAATAGACTTTGAAACTGAACATCCAATAACAGTATGTCGAGCAGATGGTTTCATTCAACAATTAGCCGGTAAATATTCTAAATCTCTTTTATCAAAAATTGAGAGCATATTAGAAACCAACGAAGATGAAGTTAGAAATCCGAATCAGAAAAAACGTAAGTGCAATGTTTTATCTTTATTAGATTTGGTTGGTGCAGAAATTGTTGAAGCAAAAAATTTGGATTTTTATAAAGATGGAACATTTTTAAACATGAATAGACAAGAAGATTATGATCTAATTTTAGAGAAAATCAATCTTTCTCCCAAATAATTCCACGTCTCGCGTCTCTTCGTTCACGGTATAACTGACCAATTTCAGCCCCGACGAGAAATACCATTGAAGCATAAAAAATCCAAAACATAACAACAGCAAAGAATAAAAAAGTTCCGTAGAGTTTATTCAATGCTAAGTAACTTGTTACGTAATAATTAAAAAGCCAACGAACAGCCTCCCATAAAATTGTAGCCCATAGCGCAGAAGCTATTGGAACTTTATAGTGCATTCTCACATAGGGAATAAATGAATAAAACATATAAAACATAAGAAACATCAATAAAACTGAAATGTAAGGCACAAGGGCATGAATAACTTCACCAAGAGCAAACCGCTCGAGGATATCAACTTTTTCAGTAAGTGAAACAAAGAAATTTATTGTTGGCAACAAATATGTTGATAGTAAAACAAATACTAATACTAATAAAACCATTGCAAAATCGCGCAACAATCCAATTAAAGCACCTTTGCTTTCTTCAACTCTAAATATTTTATTTAAAATTGTTCGCATACTACTAAACAGCCAAGTGGAAGTAAAGAAAAGCCCAAGTAAACCAATACTACCAGCAAGAGATTTATATTTTACAACTTCGGGAATTCTGGAAAGGATGAAATTTTTCATGTAATCTGCAGCATCAGCGTATGGAATTAGTCCATCAATTGCTGTATTTACCTGTTCTTCGATGGTTACAACATCAATCATACTGCCTAAAACAGAAAACACTATTAGCACCAAAGGCACAACGCTTAAAATAATTGAATATGCAATACCTGCTGCTGAAAGGAAAAGATGGTTTTTGTCTAATCTTCTAAATGTACCACCAACATAATGGCTTAAGAAAGATAAGATTTTTCTAAAGCGGTCAAGACTGCAAACTTTACCAACTTTACGGAATACTTTAAATTGAAGAGTAGATTTTATCTGTTTAAATTTATTGAGCATTAAAAATACATATTATTAAAAATTTGAAAACAAATATACGATTTTTGAATTACAATAATATTTTATATTAAAATATTACTTTTATCTTATTGTTCAATATATTCTTTATACTTTTCAGAATTTGTCAATAAATGTGAATGTGTGCCTTTTGAAATAATTTCTCCGTTTTCTAATAAATAGATTGAATTATATTTATCCATATCAACCAGACGGTGTGTAATAAATATTAAAGATTTTTCTTTTGTTACAGAATGAATTGTGTTTATAATATTCATTTCATTTACTGAATCGAGGTCGGCTGTAATTTCATCGCAGATAAATATTTCAGCATCTCTTAAAATTGCTCTTGCAATTGCAACACGTTTTCTTTCACCACCACTTAGTTGCTTCCCATGGTTACCAATCCACGTGTTTAATTTGTTTGGTAATGTTTCTGCAAACTCTTTTAATTCTGCTTTTTGTAGTGCTGCCCATAACTCTTCATCGGTTGCATCTGGTTTTGCAATAAGTAAATTACCTTTTAACGTATCGCTAAACAGAAATACTTTTTGAGGAATTACTGAATATTTTTCTCTTATTTCTTCTTCGGAAATTCCTTTATAGTCAATGTTATCAATAGTTATAGAACCCGAATTGATTTTCCAAAAGTTTAACAACAAATTAATAATGGACGATTTACCAGCTCCGCTTCCACCAATAATTGCAATTTTTTCTTTTGTATTAATTTTAATGGAAATCTCTTTAAGAACTTCTTCATTCGCAGTATAAGAAAAATTAACATTAGTAAGCTCAATGTTTTCACCTTTCAGTTCATGAGTTATAGCTTCTTTGTCTTCAACAACTTGCTCAGTTATTTGGAATAATCTATCTCCAGCTTTGATGCTACTATTTAGATATTGAAGTGCCAAAGGTATAGGTAAAACTGCCTCAAATGCCGCCATTGTTCCAAGTGCAAGGACGGATAATGAAGTTCCACTAATAAGATTACTTTTAACAAGTGGAACAGAAGCAACAAATATTGTTATTACTGCAATGTTCATCATCAGCCCTATTAGGCTTTCATTCATTCCGCTAATTAGTTTCATTTTACGTTGAAGCTTTATTATCCTTTGGTTTACATCATTAAATTCTGCGTTGTGTTTCTCTACCTTGCCAAAAGATATTAATTCACGTTTCCCTTCAATTCCATCAAGAGAAATTTCTGTTAATCGTGAACGTAATAAAATAATGTCTTCGCCATATTTTGCACTTAATTTGTAAGTCAGAAACGGAACTCCAACACCAGCTAATAAATACGGTATTAAAAAAGCAATTATAAGAGTATGATTAAAAAATGCAAATATAATTGAGACTGCAAGTGCAACAGCAAGTGCAATAAATGGTGGGGAAATTACGCGAATAAAAATGTGTTCTAAATTTTCTACATCGGAAACAACTCTTGTTAATAAATCTCCACTTGTAAAACGCCCAGTTTTAGAGGGGAAAAGAGGCTCGATTGATTTGAAGAACCAAACTCTAAATTTTGCGAGCAAAGCAAATGTTACTTCGTGTGAAAAAAGTCTTTCGGCATACCGCAGTAGTCCACGAGAAATTCCAAAGAAGCGAACGCCAACAATCCCAACAGATAATTCACCAATGTGTGGATGAAGTGCAGCTTTTGCAATTATGTATGCGGATGTCATTAACAACCCAATGCTACTACCAATTGTTAAAAATCCGACAAGAGATGCTAACAACATCCACCATTTATAAGGGGAAAGTAGTTTTAATATTTTAATCAAAGTATGTTTCACATTTCCCTCTTAAATGTGTTATACAAATTTTGATATTTTACATTTGAGTTTAGTAATTCGGAGTGAGTTCCTTGACCAATAGTTTTTCCTTTATCAAGAACAATTATTGTGTCAGCACTAAGTATTGTGTTTAATCTGTGAGCAACAATAACAACTGTTTTACCAGCGGATAGTTTTTTAATTGATGCAACTAATCCTTTTTCATAAATTGAATCTATACTTGATGTTGGTTCATCCATAAGCAGAATTGGAGAATTTTTTAGAAACGCACGAGCTAAAGCAATACGTTGTATTTCACCACCGCTTAGTGTTGCTCCCCTTTCACCTACAATAGATTGATAGCCATCGTTAAACTTAATTATTGTATCGTGAACAAAAGCATTTTTTGCAGCTTCAATAATATCATTTTCAGTCGCATTCTCATTAGCAATGGAGATGTTTTCATAAATTGATTTATGAAAAATATGCGGTGTTTGCGAAACCAAACTAACTTGATTATACCATTTATCCTCTGAAATATTTAGCAGATTATTTTTGCTAATTAGTATTTCGCCTGAATCGGGTTCTAAAAATTGCATTAACAAATTTATTATAGTTGATTTGCCCGATCCAGATTCACCAACAATGGCAGTAGTTTTACCACTTTCTATTGTGAATGAAATATCATCTAAAGTTTTGTTATCTCTATTTGGGAAACTGAATGTTACATTTTTGAATTCAATATTTCCATTTTGAACTTTAGAGAAGGAACTTTCTTTATAAGTATTATCACTGCCACTATTAAGTAGTTTTTGTATTGACTTAAATGCAGCAATTCCTTCCAAGCCTGCGTGATATCTGACTCCGAGTTGCCGCAAGGGCAGATAAAATTCGGGTGCAAGGATTAAAACAAAGAGTGCACTTTCAAATTCCATTTTACCATACATCAAACGCAATCCAACTTCTACAGCAATTATTGCAATGCTAATTGTTGAAAGCAACTCTGAAACAAGAGCGGATAGAAATGCTATTTTTAATACTTTCATTGTTGATGATTTAAAGGAATTGCTTATTTCTTCAATTCTTTTAATTTCATCCTTAGCTCTATTGAATATTTTTAACGTTGTAATTCCCTGTAGCACATCCAAAAAATGTCCACTCATTCTGTTTAACGATTTCCATTGTTTTCTATTTAAGTCCTCTGCTGTTGAACCGATTAAATACATTAGAATTGGAATTACAGGAGCAGTAACAACAAAAACAACTCCAGACAAAATATCGATTGGGAAAACAAAAATTAATATTAGAATTGGAGTTAATGCAGATAAAAACAATTGCGGTAAATACTCGCTAAAATATGCATCTAATGCTTCAACTCCTTTAATAACAGTATTGGAAAGTTCACCACTTTTTTTATCTAGAAGAATTGTTTCTTTATCTGCAAATAATTTTTTGTTAATTGCTTCTCTTAAGTTCTTTTTTACATCACCAACAACTATATCAATTTTGCTTTTTTCATACCAAATAAAAAATGCTTTTAGAAGAGCTGCAAGGATAAAAATTATCAAATAGTTATAAACGTCGGGCAGAGATTTGTTTTCTAAAAATATTTGGTTAATAGATTTCGCTAAATAATAAGCAAGTAGAATTGTAAAGGCAGATGCTGCAACTCCACTAATGATTGAAATAACAAATGATGATTTTGTTTTAGAGGTTAGCTTTAATAAGTTTTTATCGATGTTCATTTGTGAGAGATTCTTTCTTTTCTTTTGTAGCGGTAAGTTACTAAACAACTAATCATATAAAAAACAAACGTCATTGCGAGCTTTTTTTGCGAAGCAATCTACAAGAGATTGCTTCGTCGTTGAAAACACTCCTCGCAATGACTGAATAATCCAAGAGTCATATAATTAAATTATAAAATAATTAATATTCTAATTCAGAATTTCTACTAACTCGTTTTTTGAATACCCAATATGACCAAACTTGATATACTAAAACAAGTGGAACAAAGATAGCGGCAACAATACTCATTACTCCTAAAGTATAATCCGATGATGAAGCTGTGTAAATTGTTAAACTCCATTCTGGATTTGTGCTTGATACCATTACTCTTGGGAACAATCCTGTGAATATAATTACAGTTGAAGCAGCAATTGTTATTCCTGTCATTACAAACGCCCAGCCTTCTTTTTTAGCTTTAAGTAATGTGCCAACCGATAGTATAGCTAAAAGAGCTATTACTGGAATTGAACCAGGGTTAATTCCCAAAGCCGCAAACATTTCAGTTTCAACATAGCTGTAAGCAACAAACAAAAGAAGTATTATAGTTGTAACAGGCCATAGTTTTTTTGCAACAGCTCTTGTTGATTCAAGAATATCGTCTGTGGTTTTTAATGTTAAAAATATTGCTCCATGCAATGTAAACAGTGAGAGTGTAGCCAAACCACCAACTAATGCATACGGATTTAACAAGTTGAAAAATCCACCAGTATAAGTCATTGTTTCATCTATTGGAACTCCTCTGATTAAGTTTGCAAGAGCAACACCCCATAAAAGTGCAGAAACAAAACTTCCAAAGAAAATTCCCCAATCCCACATATTTCTCCAACGAGGATTTTCAACTTTACTTCTGTATTCAAAGGCAACTGCTCTTACAACAAGAGAGGCAACCAGAAGAAAAAGAGCAATATAAAACCCACTGAACATTGTAGCATACCAGTTTGGGAAAGCGGCAAAAATTGCACCTCCAGCTGTTAGCAGCCAGACTTCGTTTCCATCCCAGTGTGGGCCTATTGTATTGATAATAACTCTACGTGATCTATCATCCTTTCCTAAAAAAGGGAGTAAAATTCCAACTCCAAAATCGAATCCTTCCAAAAAGAAAAATCCAACAAAGAGGACGGCAACTAAAATAAACCAAAGTGTATTTAAATCCATTGTATTCTCCTTTTAATTTTCTGAATGAGTTGATTCGTGAATTTCTAATCCATCAGTTCCTTCAATTGCAAATTTTCTCCACAAATGAATTGTTGGAATTAATAGAGCAGCGTATAGGAGTGTGAAGCCAATCATAGAAAACAAAACTTCT
Source organism: Melioribacteraceae bacterium (assembly GCA_027858595.1). GTDB lineage: Bacteria > Bacteroidota > Ignavibacteria > Ignavibacteriales > Melioribacteraceae > 1-14-2-50-31-20. Next base: position 5,295 of record JAQICK010000045.1, on the reverse strand, counting down.
CCTGCTGAAGTTGCAATTGAAACAGAATCTTCAATTCTTAGAACACCAAATACTGTCCAAGGCTGTCTTCCAATTTCAGTAAAAATCCAACCAGTTGCATTAGCTACATATGGCAAACCAACTCCATATAAAAGGACTTTATAGAATAGTGGAGAGAAGTTGAAATCTTTTTTAAAGGCGACCCACCAAGCTAAAAAAATTAATAGATACATCGCCGTTCCAGAACCAACCATCATTCTAAAACTCCAATAAGAGACTGCAACTGGAGGGACATAATCGCCAGGTCCATATTTAATTTCATATTCAGCTTGTATATTTTTAATTCCTTTAACTTCACCTTCAAATGAATTGTAAGCTAAAAAACTTAATCCACTTGGTACCTTAATAGCAAAAACATCTTCTCTTTTTGCTTCGTCACCAATTGTAAATAGAGACATTGCTGCTGGATTTTCAGTTTCCCAAAGTGCTTCTGCGGCTGCCATTTTCATTGGTTGTTGTTCAATCATCATTTGTGCTTGACTGTGTCCGACCAATGTTACAAACAATACACCAACAGCTCCATAGAAAACAGCAAATTTAAAGGATACCTTAAACACATCTTGGTTTTTATTTTTATTTATTTGATAAATGCTTACAGTTATGATAAAGAAAGCCGCAGTAGAAATTCCACCAAAAAACACATGAGAGTATTGAGTCCAGACATAACTATTAGTTGCAACAGCTAGAAAATCAATCATTTCCGCTCTACCATTTGCCAAGTGATAACCAACAGGATGTTGCATAAATGCATTAGCAATTAATATCCAAAATGCAGAGAGATTTGATCCAATTACTACCATCCAAATTGCAAATAAGTGCAATTTTTTTGAGACTTTTTCCCATCCAAAAATCCAGATACCCAAAAAAGTTGATTCCAAAAAGAAAGCGAGAAGTGCTTCAATAGCAAGAGGAACACCAAAAATATCACCAACAAATCTAGAATACTCCGACCAGTTCATTCCAAATTGGAATTCTTGAAAAAGCCCAGTGGCTACTCCGATAGCAAAATTTACGAGAAACATTTTGCTCCAAAACATTACCATTTTTTTGTATTTCTCATCACCACTTCTTACATATTGAGTTTCCATTAGGGCAATTGCTAAACCAAGCCCCAAAGTGAGTGGAACAAAGATCCAATGGTAAACAGTTACAATGGCAAATTGCCATCTTGCCAGAGCGAGAACATCCATATTACCTCCAAATAATTAGTTTTATTTATAAATTATTTAATATCCTTATCAGAAAAAGAAAAATTATTTATTGTTGTTTGCTTTAATTTATTTATAATCTCATTTTCATGATTAATGAAAAATTGATGAATACTACAAGGCGGTGGTAGCGGACAAAATCCCTCAACTGAAATACATGAACTAACTGTTTTTGCTAATCCCATAGATTCATAAACTTGGAATACTGTTAGATTATTTGGATCAATTGCTAATGAAACTCCGCCTTTTTTACCGCGAGTTGTAATTAATATATTACTCTTTTTAAGTTGGTAAACTATTTTAGTTGTAAAGGGTTTAGATATAAGAAGTTTAGTGGCGAGTTCTGTAATAGAATAATTTGCTTCAACGCCCGAACCAGCTAGGTAAGCACAAATTCTTATTGCGTAATCGTATTCTTTTTTGGCCAAATAAAACATTAATCCCTTAACTATACTAAATTAGTATAGTTAAGTTATGAAAAATACTTAATTGTCACAAAGTCATTTTTACTCAGATAAAACTATTTCGCTTTTAGAAGTTCTATAAGCGCTAAAATAACCGAGAGCTTTATTACTCCAATTTGTTACCGGATTAGTTGGTGCAGCAGATGTAGAACTTGGTCCTCTTCCGTTACCACCAGAAGCGTTTACACTATTTGCTGTTAAATAAAAATCGTAAGCAGCTTTATCAATTGACATTAGTTCAACTCTAATAAGATCACCAATGTTTATTTCATCTGATTCCGTGTTAAGATTCATTCTAAAATCAATGTAATTACCATCAGTAAATTTATCAGTGTAAATATTAAATCCACCAAGCTGAACTCCATTACTAAAGAGTTTTAAGCGACTGTAGTCATCAATGCCAAGCTGGTCTTGAAAGTAGATATGTAGAATAAATCTTTTAGCACCATCTTTACCACCAGGTCTGTTTGGTGATGGTTCTAATCCAAGTGAATCAATAATTAATTGATTCGGAATAGTTGATACAGCATCGTATGTTTTTCCTTCCGATAAAACTTCAATGGAATACTCAACATTAGATTTTCCAATGAGACTAGAGTTTTCGTACACACCTTCTTCAATTTCATCAAATGTATAATTATTTCCTTCACTGTCATTTACAGTTATTTGTGCTTCGGAAACCGTTGGATAAACGCCTGGTGTATAAAAATCTGTCGACTTAGTAATTGTAACTCTACTAGGAGAATTATCATCTGTAATTGTTGCTTCAATTACTATGGTTGGATCAGCCGTGTTCAAATCAACAACTATAATATCTTCACATCCAATAAATAATAGTAGCAATAAACTTGCATAACCAATCTTTTTATATTTTTTCATATTGCATTTTCCCTTATTAAAATTTCAAAAACTAATTTTCAAATAACAAATAAATCCCAAAACTCAAAAACCAATACTTCAAACAAAATCGACTTCCAATTTCTACCCAAGTTTATGATTTAATATTTTCTTTATTGTTTTTTATTTGTGTTTTATTATTTGCTTTTTGTGTTTTCATTCTTCACTATCTTCCTTAAAAACTAAAATTAAATGTAATTGACGGAACGATTCCAAAGAGTGCTAAACGAACTGCATCGGTGTTTGAAGAATTATCTTTATTCTCTTCAAACGAAATTGTGTATGCATTTTTTCTATTGTAAGCATTAAACAAAGAGAATGTTAAACTCTTCTCAGATGTTGCACTTTTAGAAAGTATCCATGTGGCGCCAACATCTAATCGGTGATAGTCTGGCATTCTGTATCCATTCCGTTCGGTGTATAAACTCAATGTATTTCCATCTACTGTATATTTTCCACTAGGAAAAGTTACTGCATCACCTGTATAATAAATCCAGTTAACAGAGAAAGTCCACCAATTATTATATTTATACATTCCTGTTATTGAAAAATCGTGTGTTCTATCTTGCCTAGCAGAATAAGGATTTCCATTATTTATATCAGGAAATTCTCGCTCAGTTTTTGAGAGAGTGTAACTCAACCATCCAGTTAAGCTTCCAAAATTTTTCTTTATATAAAATTCAGCTCCGTAAGCATACCCTTTCCCAAAAACCAATTGAGATTCTATCTGCTCATTGAAATAAATATCAGCACCATTCTCATAATCAATTTGGTTTTCCATGTTCTTGTAATAAACCTCAACTGATGATTCATATTCATTATTAGCAAAGTTTTTGAAGTAACCTAAACTCACTTGATTCGCAATTTCTGGCTTAACTAAATTGGTAGTTGGAAGCCAAACATCAAGTGGAGTAGAAGTTGTTGAAGTTGAAACGAGATGAATGTATTGATAGTTTCTTGCAAAGGCCCCTTTTAACGAACTGGTTTCATCAAGTAAATATGTTGCAGAAAACCGAGGTTCAAATCCGCCATAACTATTTATTATTTCACTATTTTCGTAGATTTTTGTGCTAGTTACAAAGTTGTCATCATCAAAAGTGTAAACTGTTCCTGGTCCCAGATTTAGATAGGAAGAATATCTTAATCCGTAGTTTAATTTTATTCTATTTGTCAAATCAGTTTCGTGGGAGATATACGCTGCTAATTCAATTCCAAATTTATCTTCTACTTTGTAGTCGTTCACATTGCCTGAATTACTATTAATTTCGCCAGGAAGAAATGTGTGATGAAACCCTATAAAACCAAAGCTAAAACGATTTTCGGTATTATAAAAATATTGAAAATCAGTTTTATAGTTAATGTCTCTAATACCAGAAGAAATTTCAAAATCATTATCGCCACTTATTACATTAACAGAATAATTGTAATCGCTAAAGATTAATGATGTATTAGAAAATAATTTTTCACTAAATAAATGATTCCATCTTAACGTTCCAGTAATATTGCCCCAATCAAAACCAAACTGATCGTCAAATCCTAGAACATCTCTGCCAAAATATCCTGATAAATATAATTTGTCCGAATTGCTAAAACTATAATTAGCTTTTAGGTTTAAATCGTAAAAATACAATTGTGCATCGCTAAGCGCTTCGTCACCGGCTAGAGGAATAAATAAATCAGCATAGGTTCTTCGCCCAGAAATTAGGAATGAACCTTTGTCTTTTACAATTGGTCCTTCAACTGAAAGACGAGATGAAATTAAACCAATTCCACCAGTAAATCTGAAATTTTTATTGTTTCCCTCTTTCATTTTAATATCCAGCACAGATGAAATTCTTCCACCATATTCTGCGGGCATGCTACCTTTAATCATTTTTGCATTTTTAATTGCATCGGAGTTGAACACGGAGAAAAAGCCAAAAAGATGTGAAGGATTATAAACCGTGGCTTCATCAAGTAAAATTAAATTTTGGTCAATATTTCCACCACGGACAAAGTAGCCACTGTTTCCATCTCCAGCTTGACTAACGCCAGGTAGCAATTGCATGGTTTTTAAAATATCAGCTTCACCAAGTATTACCGGAACCGATTGTAATTCTTTTGGAACTATTTCAGTTGTTCCCATCTCGGTTGATTTAACATTTTGGTCCCCTCTTTTGCCTTTAACTACTACTTCGTTAATTTCATAGGAATCGGGTGTGAGTTCCACGTTTGTACTTACAGAATAGTTTAAGTCCAATTCTAAAGTTTCTTTCTTATATCCAGCATAGCTAAACCGTATTGAGTATTTACCTTTTGGAATTGTTACCGAGTAAAATCCATATTGATTACTCGCTGTACCTGCCCCTAACTCTTGAATAAATACATTTGCACTTATTAAACCTTCGCCAGTTTCAGCATCAGTAATATATCCGCTTAGAGTTGAGTTTTGAGAAAAAAGTACTGAAGAAATTGTTGTAATTACTAGAAATAACAATTTAAATTTTGAAAGCATATAACATTTACCTAATAATTTTGTATTTAATTGGACGAAAATACCCAAATGTTGTTCCTATTCATAGGAACAAATTTTTACCTAATAAAGCAATATTAATAATTGCTATTGTAAACTTTTGGACAATGCTATCTTTTTAGTTAAGTTGCTTTTTAGAAACACAGAAAATTTATATTTATGTGGGATGTTTGTA
>JAQICK010000343.1 GCA_027858595.1 Melioribacteraceae bacterium | reverse complement strand
ATTATCAATAATATCTTGAGTAGTTTTAAAATCAAAATTATATTTTGAATCTACTTTATCCCGCACGCTTACTTTATGCCCATTCCATCTTCTTCCGGTATCAGTTAAATAAGCAAATTCATTAAAATCTATATCATAATATGGCTCACCTATTAAACCTAAATCTTTGTAGTTATACTTTCCCCAAATTATTTTATTGTCGTATTTGGAGCGTGGGCTGCCGTGCATGCAAATTGTTTTGATGTCAAAATTTGCTCTAAACATTTCTAAATTTTTATAAAAGCTTTCATATGACTTATCAATGAGTATTTCTCTATCATAATTGTTCTTAATTTTTAATTTTTCTTTCTGAATTACTAAGTCCACATCTTCATAATGGTAGCCTATTTCGTGACCAAGTTCAGCGATTTTATGCATTATTTCAAGATTATAACTTTCTGGAACTGCACGGAAATAGTAGGAGCCTTTTATTCCAAGCGTGTGCTCTAATTCAGCCATCTTAAGAGCGTTATCAGGTAATCTGTCAACATCGTGACGAAGAATAATTAATGAAGTGTGGTTAGAATCACGAAAAGGTTTAAATGTGTTATATTTTATTTGTAACGCAGTTAGTAGTTCTTTATAGATTAATTGAGTGAAATCCATTAAATCCTTTGAAATTATTTTGAAAATCAGTACATGCCCCGTGAAACTTTACGAATGAAATACAATAACTACTTAAATTACTTTTTTGTTCATCGGAGTATTCTTTCATTTTTTTATCTACTTTATCGAAAATTGTTAAAAATATAACTTTTATTACCAGAACAAGTACTTACGCTATTCGGATAATTCTCTATAAACCATGTAATCATTTTATCTGTTTGTATTGAATTATTAATAAACTTTTTCCTATTTTGCTGCCAATATGTTTTATCCTCTGATTTTGATATGACTTCTTTAATTATTTTCAACAATATTTCTTCTTCGCCAGATTTCACTCCGAATGTTAAACCATATTTTGTTTCTAATTCCTCTAGGTAACCTAAACGCCCAACCCAATCATTATATCTTACCGATGGGGTTCCCAAAACAGCAGCTTCAGCTGTCATCGTTTGGCTATCGGAGATTAGTAAATCTGCATAAAAAAGGAAATGATGCATCTCTTTAGCCGAAATTTTTATCCTAAATTTATCAATACTTTCTGGCAGTTCCCTCTCTGATGAAATAAATACGTTTCCGAGTGCACCTAAATAATTTATTATTTTTTCGGCAGTTTTATTAGAAATTCCAGAAATATTATCATCGTGCCACGCAGTTAATTTTGCAAACCGAAAAATATAATTTTTCTTATCCTTACTAAACAATGCCTTCACAATATCCCAAGAAGGAATAAAACTATTTGGGTGTAAATAGGCCAACTCTTGATTACCTGGATAATGAATCGTTTTCTCTTCTAGTCTACCAGTATCACATGATACTGGACAAATAATCTGGTTAATAAATGGTCCAAATATTCTACTATACATTGGGAATTCAGCTAAATCATCCTCAAGAAAATTAATAATTGGTGCTCCATACATTCTACAAATAGGTGCAAAATCGGCAGCTGAAGAAACAACTAAATCTATTTTGTTTTTTTTTATTATCGCTCCCAACCTTAAACTTCTAAAAATTGAATTCCATACAATAGCAATTTTATTGTCAGCTCGTTGTTTCTTTTCAATTTTGACATAATCTTCTTTGTGTTCTATGAGAAGTTGTTGCAAAACATCTTTATTTTTTGAGGCAATGATAACAGTATGATTTTTTTTTCTTAATTCTGCGATTGAATTCTTAAATAGGTAAAAATGTGCTGGATGTGCTAAATATACTAATATTTTCATGTGATATTCTAATTTCTATTATTTTTTGCGGGATGACCAATATAGATTAAATCTTTCAATTGATCCCCTTTATTTATTATTGTTTTTTTCAATTTTCTTTATAACACGTGCTGGAGTTCCACCTACAAGTGTGTATGGAGGGACATCTTTTGTCACGACGGCCCCAGTGGCAACAATAGAATTTTCACCAATAGTAACACCAGGAAGAATTACTACATTCACTGCAAGCCATGCGCCTCTTTTAATATGCACGGGAGATACTTGGTGAGATTCAGGACCTAATATTTCACGCAACGGAGTGGTAGGATTAGAATGAGTAAGAATAACAACACCACCAGCAAGAGAAACAAAATCCGCGATTGTGATTAAGTCAGGTCTTGTACGATCCAGAATATTACCACCCCCTAAAAAGACGTGTTTACCTATTTTTACGCCCCTCAATCTTTCTAAGCGACATCTCATCTTTGCACCAATAGGAAATCTTGTCATTGCCATCCATTGGAGTATTTTTCCAAAAAATGATTTAATAAGTTCCACAACACTTTTAGCCTCCAAATTTGCACTACCTAATTGTTCTTGTGCAATATTTAAAATTATATTTTTCATAATATTCTCATTGATTTTATTTTAAATTATTAATTCTGTGTCCTTTGGCGGAATTACTAGTGCTTCCCCTTTTATAACAATTTTGTTGTCTTGATTTAGGCATTCAGTCTTTAACAAAACTCTGCCCACTCTTGGAAACGCAAGAACCTCAATTAGAGTAGTAATCTCGTCATTAATAAAAACTGGGGCAAGAAACTTCAAAGATTGGGACAAATAAATCGAGCCAAAACCAGGTAAACTTTGGCCAATTGTGGCAGAAATAAAACTGCTTACTAATAATCCATGAGCAATCCTTTTTTTGAAAATAGTCTTACTAGCATATTCTTCATCTAGATGAATTGGGTTATTGTCATTAGAAATAATAGCAAAATCGTCTATCATTTTAGAAGAGATAACATTTTTAATTGATGCTGTATCTCCAATTTTTAATGTGCTTTTCTTTATCACAATAATGCTCTCCTTTGCAATTTATGGTTTTATTCTTTATGCAAGTTAATGTAATTCACATAATCATTAATTGAAATTAAGGTTGAAGCTACTTCATCCTCAATTTTTAGATTAAATTCTTCCTCAATGCAAAGTAAAACATCAATAATATCTAATGAGTCAAATCCTTGATCAGTAATCGATAATTTATCATCTTCAATTTTCTCAATTTCTATTTGTTCATTATGTCTTTTGATAATTATTTTTAGATCATTAGCATTTATTGACATCATTTATCTCCTATTTTTGTTAATATTCCACTTGACCAAGATAATCCTACACCGAATCCACTAATCACAATATACTTACTATTTCCACTTTCTATTTCTTTTTCTAATAAAATGGGAATACTTGAAGAGACTGTATTTCCATAATCAAGAATATCATATTTAACTTTTGCCTTCTCAAGGTTCATTCTTCTAGTAAGAGTATCAATAATATATTTACTTCCCTGATGAAAAAGATAGACATCAATTTTTTCATGCCCAATTTTATTTTTTATAAGTAAGTTTTCAATATCATTTGGAATATATTTGGCGGCAAAATTAAAAATATCTCTTCCATTCATAGTTAATTCACCATTGTTACATTCTAATGCTGTACTACTAGCCCCAATAGTACCGAAAGTAAATTTTCCTAATGCAAACATTGGAGCCTCAGAAATTACCGATACTGTTGCAGCATCTCCAAACAACAAAGAGGTGTTTTTATCATTCTCGTTAATGATTTTTGAGTATGGATCACATGTAAAAAGCAAACCTACCTTTAATTCGTTTTTTTCCATGAAAGAGGAAATAACAGAGAGTGCATAAACATAGCCCGAACAGCCCAAAGAGATATCAAATGCTGCACAATCTTCTTTAAGTCCCAATTTGCCATGTAAAATTGCAGATGTGTGAGGAATGTTTTTATCTGGATTTTGTGTAACTACAATAATTACATCAACATGTTCTCTGTTAAAATCAGATTTATCAACTAGGTTATTGAAAGCTTTTAGGCATAAATCTGAAGTTTCTTCATTAATTTCTTTTCGTGTAACACTTCTAACTCCTAACTTGTTATTTATAAAATTCTCATTAGTTTCGAATTTATCAATTAGTTCTAAATTGTTTCTTCTTTTTAGTGGAATATATGACGCAATTTCTGAAATACCGTACATTATTTCTCCAAATTATTGGTTTAATGGATGAGATTATTGAATCATTTCTGATTCAGTAATTGACATGGGTTCAAAACTGATTTATACACTTCAATTATTTTCATTGCAATTTCATTCGATTTCAGATGCTTTATACTTGTTCGACCTATTGTGTTATTACCAAACTTAAGTGCTTGACCAATTTTTTTTGAAACATCTTCATGTTCAAAAGATGTTATATAACACCCATCGGTATTTCCAATAACGTCCTGCACATCGCCTACATTTGTTGAAACAATTGGTACATTGCAAGCCATAGCCTCTTTTATAAACTGTGGTGAACCTTCAGAAAAAGAAGTCATTAATACCATATCAACTGCATTCATTAAATACGAAACCTGGATTCGTGAGAATCCCTTAAGCGCAATGAGTTCAAGGTTTTTATTATTTATCAAAGAAACTGCTGCTTGTGCTAAAGGATAATTTTTAACTACATTATCAAAATTTGAAGAGAATAAAATATATTTTTTATCTGGTTTTAATCCTAATTCATTCTTTGCTTCTGATTGTTTGATTGGCTTAAATAATTCCATATCCACACCACATGGAATTACAAAACTATTC
>JAQICK010000238.1 GCA_027858595.1 Melioribacteraceae bacterium | reverse complement strand
GTGCTGCTGGAAACTTTGGCAATATGTTTGGCTCAAGAAGAACCGCAGATTTCTTAAGTAAATCAACTTGGTGGTTAGGTGGTGCTTTATTAGGATTAGCAATAGCTATAAATTTGTTTTTCTTGCCTGGTCAATCAACAAGCGATCAACGAAACAGTATAATTCAAAATGCTGCTCAAACCCAACAAGCCCCTACAACACCGGCACTTCCAACAACTCAAGAAGTTCCTGTAAACACAGAAAAATAAATTTAAGTTTTGACCGTTTAATTTAACCTATCTTTTTTAGTATGAAAGGATAGGTTTTTTAGTATATTCACAGTCCGAATTTAAACTATGGAGTAAATATGTCGAAAAAGAAGGCACAAGTTTTACCTGCTTATAACAATAGCGAATTCCTCAACTCAGCAGGAGCAAGAGAATTAAGAATTTTATCAGAATTTATTGAACCAAAATTGAGATTTAGCAAAAATAAAATTGTTGATACAATTGTGTTTTTTGGTTCTGCTAGAATCAAATCTGAGAAAGAAGCGAAAGCAAAACTTAGAGAATTAAAGAAATCAGAAAAGAAAACATCTAAGAAGTATATCGAAGAGTTAGCTCAAGCTGAGAGAATGGTTGTAATGTCACGTTACTACGAAGATGCTGTTGAGTTATCTAGACGTTTAACAGAATGGTCAATGCAATTATCTGAAGACGAGAAACGTTTTATTGTTTGCAGTGGTGGTGGACCTGGCATTATGGAAGCGGCAAATAAAGGGGCAAGAATTGCTGGTGGTGATTCAATCGGGTTAAATATTTCAATCCCTTTTGAGCAGTTTGGAAATAAATATCTAAGACCAGAATCTTCATTTGAATTTCATTATTTCTTTATGAGAAAATTTTGGTTTGTTTATCTTGCAAAAGCATTAATTGTTTTCCCTGGTGGTTTTGGAACTTTAGATGAGTTTATGGAAGTAATAACTCTTATGCAAACTGAGAAAATTAAAAAGAATATGAAAGTGATTATTTATGATGAAAAATTCTGGAAACAAATAATCAATTTTGATAATTTAATTGAGTTTGGAACAGTAAGTAAAAAGGATATGAAATTATTCGATTTCTGTAATTCAATTGATGAAGTTTTTACAAAAGTTACAGGTCATTTTACAAAGTATTATTTAAATGGTACATCGGGAAAATAATTTTGTGTAAGTACTTGCTACATAAAAAGAAACCCCTCAACTTTTGAGGGGTTTTTAACTTTAGTTATCTCTACGAGATTCTTTATAAGCTCTTCTTTTCGCTTTAATGCGTTCCAATCTATTTTCCATAGACGGCTTCACGAAATACTGACGCTTTTTAAATTCTTTAAGAACACCAGAGCGTTCATATTTCTTTTTAAAGCGTTTTAGTGCTCTATCAACATTCTCATTATCAGACAGAATAATACCAACCAAAGTTATCACCTACCTTTCAATGGTTATTTAATTAAAGTGAACACGAAACTTAATTAAATAACTCGTTATTTCAAAAATCAAAATCTTATATTTGAATATTCAATAAATAGTAAAGAGGATGTTGTGCCTAAAGAAATGAAAATTTTAGTTACTGGTGGAGTAGGGTATATTGGAAGTCATACAGTAATTAAACTAGTTGAAGCTGGTTATGAAGTAGTTATTGTTGATAATTTAAGCAATAGTAAAATTGAAGCTCTTAATAGAGTAGAAGCAATTACTAAAACAAAAATTAAATTTTATAAATGTGATCTTTTAGAGAAAGAAACTCTTAATCAAATATTTGTTGATGAACAGGTAGATGCTGTTATTCACTTTGCTGGTTTAAAGGCTGTTGGTGAATCGGTTGAAATACCACTCCACTACTATCAAAATAATGTTGTTGGTACTTTGAATCTTCTTGAAGTAATGAAAAGTAATAATGTTACTAAATTAGTTTTTAGTTCTTCTGCAACAGTTTATGGTGATCCCCATAAAGTCCCCATCCTGGAGGGCTTTCCACTTTCTGCAACTAACCCTTATGGACGTTCGAAATTAATGATTGAAGATATTCTTCGGGATTTATATAAATCTGATAATAGTTGGGATGTTGCAATTTTGCGCTACTTCAATCCAGTTGGTGCTCACGAGTCTGGGCAAATTGGAGAAGACCCAAACGGAATACCAAACAACTTAATGCCATTTATAACTCAAGTTGCAGTAGGGAAAAGAGAGGCACTTTCAGTATTTGGAAACGATTACTCTACAGTGGACGGCACGGGTGTGCGTGATTATATTCATGTTGTCGATTTAGCAGAAGGACATTTGAAAGCATTAGAAAAGTTAGCAAAAAGTATTGGCTGTGTTGAATACAATTTAGGTACAGGAAATGGTTACTCTGTTTTAGAAGTTGTTAAAGCATTTGAAAAAGCATCCAATAGAAAAGTGGCTTATGAGATTGTAGATAGAAGAGCTGGTGATATTGCTGCATGTTTTGCCAATCCACAATTTGCAAAAGACGAATTAGGCTGGGAGGCTAAGTTTGGAATTGATATAATGTGTGAAGATTCGTGGCGATGGCAATTGCAAAACCCAAATGGATACGAGTAAGTTTTTTCAAAAATGAATATCTATCCATAGTGAAAAAAATATGTATGCACATGAAATTGGATTTGTATATCATTTTATGATATAGTATTTTAAGTTATTATCAGAAAAATAACTTAAATATCTCGTTCTAGTTTTTTCTTTATTACTAAGTTGGATAAATTGAAGTCAGGAAAACTCTTAAAACTCTTTTTTTTCTTATTATTATCATTCCAACAAGCAAGCCCATTCCCAAAACCGACAGAACATCCCCTTAGCAACAATAATAGTCCAAGTAAATATGACGAAAGCACTGGTGGTCTTAAGGGAATAGTTTTAGATGAAAATGGAAAAGTTTTATTCTCCGCAAACATAATTATACTTGGAACCAATTTTGGATTAGCTACAAGCTTTGAAGGAAAATTCAGAATTGATAATATTCCAGTGGGCAAATATAAGATTCAAGTATCATATGTTGGATATACTAAAAAAATAATTGACGTAGAGATTGTTGAAAAAAGATTTATTCAATTAGATGTTAGACTAAAACCGGAATCCTTTAGCGTGGGCGGAATAACAGTAACTGCTAAAGAAGATTTATTGCCACGTGATATAGCCACCAAAACTAATATTAGTTCCGGAGAAATTGAACATTACCAGGCAACAAATTTAGGTGATGTTCTTGATTTAGTTCCTGGAATTCAAAAAGATGCAAATCCTGGAATGGATAAGACAAGTCAAGTTGCTATAAGAGCTAGTGCTAGTAATGATGAACAAGGTAAAATAGAAGCATTTGGAACTAAAATTATTGTGGATGGCGAACCACTTTCAAATAATTCTAATTTGCAATTTGAGACTATGACAGGTAGTAAATTCGGTTTTGGAAATATGGGTGGTGGTGTTGATTTGCGCGAAATTCCAGCGGATAATCTTGAATCAGTTTCAGTAATATCTGGTATCCCATCTGTAAGGTATGGTGATTTCTCAAACGGAATTATTGAACTTAAAACAAAAATGGGTGTTGCACCTCACAGAGTAAAAGTTAAAAACAATCCTCATACAACTGAAGCAAATTTCGGTGGTGGCTTCAATCTTGGAACAAGTTCACTTAATTATAATGCTAATGTTGCTCGTAGCGAAAGGGATTTAAGATTAGTTGGTGATGAATATACAAGAATAACAGCACAACTTATATATGGAACAGTTCATTCAAATAACTGGACTGCTCGTTATAAATTGAAAGGTCAGGCTATCTATGATGAAAAAGAACCAATTGGTGATATGCTTAAAACAAAAGATTATAACAGGGGTTATACAGTTGGGCTTAATACTTGGGGTTCTGTTAAACCTTTTAATCAGGTCTCTAAATTAAAGTATAGTGCATATGTTAGCATGAAGAATATAAATTCGATGAGGAGTAAACTTATTACCGATTATCTTGTTGTTAACGAGGATACACTTGCCTCATATCTTGGTAAAGTGGAAACTAAAGGAGTCCAATGGCTAGCTGGTGGAAGAGTGGAATGGCAAAATGTTTTTTATACTGGTGATTATATTCACAATTTTCTTATTGGAACTGAAGTTCAATATGATGCTAATACTGGCGAAGGAGTAGTTTTCGATACTGTTTATAGTTATTATGGGGTAGAGTCTCAAAGAAGACCATATAAATTTGATTCAATTCCGGGACAGTTAATTTTAAGTATGTATGCTGAGGATAAATTAACAGGTCATTTTTTATTCGATTTTTCACTTATGTTCGGTTTTCGTTATGAAATGTATAGACCACATTCATTTAATTTAAGTGGTCTTTGGGGCGATGGAGATATTGTAAATTCTCACCAAGGTAGTTTTTTTAATCCAAGAATAAGTTTGTTAACTTATTTTAGTTCCCAAAATCAATTAAGAATTAATTTTGGAAGTAGTTCTAAATCTCCCGCACTGAGTTTAATTTATCCGAGAGAAGAAGTATTTACATGGAGAAATCTAGTTACTGGTATTAATGAATATTATAGATATGATAAAAGAGTTCCAGATCTACAGGGTTATAAAACAACTCAACTTGAGATTTCATACGATCATAAATTTTTAAATAAAATGGGAATTTCTTTAACAGGATATTATCGAGAAAGAAATAATCAACCAAAATATCAAGATCAACCTGTATTTACAGAGATAGAAGATAATGGACAAAAAGTGGTCTATTATATTGGTGAATATAAGTTAAGTTATAATATTGGGACGAATATAAGTAAAGGTATAGAGTTCACATATAGAACAGCACAAATTAAACCATTGAATATGAATTTCAAGATTTCAGCTTCCTATAGTTATAATAAAACACCAAGTAATGGATTTTCTTACCAATATGCTGCCGATGAAAGTATTGGACAGTTTGAAAATTACCAAGTTCCTAATGTTGAGGCAGAGACATTAATTGGATTATACTATCCATCTAAAGGTAGATGGAGTGATAGATTACAAATAAATTATTACGTGAAATACATTCATGAAGAATTAGGTCTTTGGGTTACTTTGAGAGCAGAGCAGCTGTATTCAGAGAGGTACCAAAATTTTTCTTTAATTCCAAAAGATTACAATTTATTAACTGATGAAGGAAAAATAGACCGTAATTATGAGGAATCAGTGATTTCTAAATCACCAAAATGGCTTTTTAGTTTTAATGTTTCCAAATCACTTTTCCCTGGTGCTGAAGTTTCATTTTACGTCAATAATTTTATGGATAATCCAGCAATTTGGCGTTTCTATAATCCTATAAAAAAGGTTTATGAGGAGCGCATTAGAAATCCAAAACTATTTTATGGAATTGAATTTAGTATGATATTTGATGAATTATTTAAGTAATTATTTTTGGTAAAGATTAAAGATTGGAGCAAATATGAAAAAAATATTATTGTTCGTTTTATTTATATTGTTTTTCACGTCGTGTCAGGAAAATTCGCCAGTACAAGTAGATGGTGAAGCTGAATTACAAATGCTTGTGGTGTGGAATACTTCTGGTGATGATTCTATAAAAAGTTATTCTCCTTTAGCAAATGCAGAGATGATTTTAGTTTCAGAATATGGGATGAGAACTGAATACGCAGATGAAAGTGGAGTAATGCACTTAACAGAGATTCCTTCTTCAGTTTATCAGATTTCTGCTCGGAAAAAACATCCCACTATTCCAAACATTTTAATTGTCGGAAATATTACTGATGTTGAAGTGAAAAGCGGGTTTTTTGCTACCGATACAATATTCGCAAAACCTATTTCAGCTAGTGGAATTTCGATTAATGAAATTTATGCTGGTGGTCCAACAAATAATATCTTTTTCTTTTATGACCAATTTATTGAGTTGTACAATAGCAGTAATGAAATTAAATATCTAGATGGTATGCAAGTATTCAGGTTTTCTGGTACAGATAACAATACAAAAGGACCTGGAGGGGACTGGAGTGATGATGGAGATATTGATGGTGTTACTTATGCATTCAAATTTCCTGGTCGACCAGGTGAAAAAGAACACCCTTTTGAGCCACGGACTTTTTTGACATTAGCATCTGATGCATATGATCATAGAACTTCAGTTGCAACGAGTATTAATCTGAATAATGCAAATTGGGAATTTGTGAACCAATTTAATGCAGTTGATATTGATAATCCATACGTACCAAACTTAGAAAATTTTAGACTAGATGATACTCATGATTTTTTAATTAGAACTTATAACGATATTGTGGTAATTGCAAGTGGTGTTGATACAGTATGGGAAGATGGAATTGATATAGAAACAGTACTTGACGGTGTAGAATATCAAGCAAATATAAATTATCCAGTTTCTCTTGATGATAGAATAGATAGAGGTTGGATACTTAACCCTCCTATTTATACTGGTCAAGCAATGCAAAGAAGAGAGAAAGGTGTTGATACAAATAATGGAACTTTGGATTGGGAAACAATTCCTTCACCAACTCCTGGATGGCAATAAGTAAAGTGCTAAAGTTGAAAGTTATAAGTGCCTAAAGTGAAAAAACTTTTATGCACTTTGCAACAATGAAGAAAAAAAATGAAAATAAAACTAAAAATATTACTTCTCACAATACTTGTAACTCAAGTTCTTGTTGCCCAACAAAGCAGATTAGATGCTCTTGGTGGATTAAGTTATTCAATAGTTGATATCGATTCACAAATTGATCCATATATTCTTGGTGGCAATCCAGCTTGGTTAGTTAATAGTCAGTTGAATACACGGTTAGAGATAGATCCACAATATAGAAACAGCAGTGGAGATTATCACAGATTTTATGAATCTGGTGATATCCATAATATTGATGTAGGTTTTATGGGAATTAAGCCACTTGGCAATAGCGGTACTTTTCGTGGTTATGCATCTTATCAATACGAAATTCAAAAAGATAGAAACAGAATTTTAACTTTAGCACCATACTCCGGAGATGCTTTCTTCTTTACTGATACAACCTCAGGTGATTACAGATATAGCGGACCCACATTTGAATTTATGCATAGTCTAGAGGTGTTTAATAATTTATATTTGGGAGCCTCTGTCAATTATCAAATTTTAGATGGTTTGAAAAAAGCATATACTTTTGCAGAAACTTTATACCGTAACGTTACTGGAAATATTGGAATTGCATATAGATTCTCTAATAATTTATCACTTGCGGTTAATTACCAAATTTATGATTCCCAAGAAAAAATTCTTGCTAACGATGTAAATAACACAGATGTTCAAACTTTTCTATATAGAGGGGACTCATACAAAATTGAACTACGTGGCTCATCGCAAGATTATAAGTTGAAAAAATTTGGTAACGCATTCTCTTTCCAAACACAAATTATTCCTTCAGAAAATATAATTGTTGGAATTAATGCAAAGTATAATCTTCACAACTCAAGTTCTCTTTTCAAAATTGGTTCAATCATTGATTCTGAAGATGGATACACAAGTTTTGATGAAACAAATATTATCCTCCAAGCTAGATGGATACAAAGTTCAGCCTTTACTTTTGGATTTACTGCTGGATATACAGGCAATAATAGTTGGTCACGAAATAGTAAACGTGATTTAACAATTTGGGACCTTGGTGTTAATGATATTTTCTCGGGAGTCGGTTTAACTTATTCAAATGTAAATAATAGTTTACTTGTCGGAGCAGAGTATGAGCTACATTCTATCTTGGCAGATTCTTTAAAATATATTGATAATAAATTTTCTGAAACATCGGCATTTAACCATGTTGCAAGAATTGGAGTTGAAACAACACTCGATGAAATGTTCACAGTAAGAGTTGGATACAATTTTTTATACAAAGAACATGATTTTATCTTTGGTGGTGATAATGTAACAACTCACTTTATTACACTTGCTGGAAAAATTAAAGTTTCAGATGCACTTGAAATTGAACCACGTATTGAATATGCAACAACAAGTTTAAGTGAAAATAATTTATATAAAAATAATTTTGGAATATATACAACATTTAGATTTTATAAATTTTAGTCGGATTTACAATTGTCATTCCCGCATGTTTTAAGTGGGAATCTTTTATGAAAACTTAGGTTCTGTGAAGTCTTGTCCCTGTGATGCTTTAACAAGGGAAATATCACGGAGAAAAATCTTTGTGAGGCATTACAAAAGTTAAACTTAGGAATTAAATTTTAACATAAAAATATCTCTGAGGCATTATGAATAAAAATTTTTTGATTTTATTATTACTCACTCTTTCAATTACAATTTATGCAAGTGGGGGGTGGAGGCAAGTTAGCAGTGCAACATATGCACCACTTAGCGATGTTTTTTTCTTAAATGAAAATCTTGGCTGGATTGCTGGTCAATCAGGAACTATTCTAAGAACAATAGATGGTGGATATACTTGGGAAGAGCCAACAACACCATTGCCTGTTGTAGCTTCCATGTATAGCATCTTTTTTGTGAATGAGGATATTGGTTATGCAGGTGGTAAAAAAGATGTTTTAATTAAGAGCGAAGACGGAGGAGAAACATGGAGAGAAGTTACATTCGAATCAGTGAGTGGAAAAATCTACTCAATTTATTTTGCAAATGAAAATACTGGTTGGGTTCTCTCTGGAACATCTAGTGGTGGGCAAATTTCTTACACTGATGATGGAGGATTAACTTGGGCGGTACAAGCTACAGAAACTTCTGTAAATTTAAAAGCAATGAGTTTTAACTCTCCTGGACATGGAATATGTGTTGGTGGTAAATCTGGAAGTTTTGCTTTTTATTATACAACAGATGGTTTAACTTGGACTAAAGCACCAGCTCCAACTATCCCTCCAATTTATTTGGGCCGAACCGATATATATGCTGTTGCTATGGCTAGTGATTCAGTTGCTTGTGTAACAGGATGGGGAACAAGTTCTCAAGGATTACAACCAGCTTTAACAATAAGAACTAATAATGGTGGTGAAACTTGGACTTATCAGATACAAGCAGAAGAAGATAGATTATACACTAGTATGTATGGAATAGATTTTAGGGATGAGCTAAATGGAATTTCGGTTGGTTATTCTGCTTATAAAGGGAGTATCGCCTATAAGACTATTGATGCGGGAATAACATGGAAGGAAATTAATTTCCCAATGGGATTTTCATCAAAGTCAATAAGTATTAAAAACAATAATATATGTATTGTTGGCGGCGGCGGTAATGCAATTGTAATCTCAAATAATTATGGTGAAACTTGGGAATTGGTAACAGAAATTGTAGCAGAAAATTTTTGGAGTGGTGTTGAGTTTATTTCTGAAAATACTATTGTTGCTTCTGGATTTTATGGTGCATTTTTAAAATCTGAAGATAAAGGTGTAACTTGGACTTCCAGCTATGTATCGAATAAAAATGTTTGCCCAACTGTTCGAGATATTTATTTTATTGAGGATAATATTGGATATACTGCTCAAAGAAATAGAGTTGTCTCCAAAACTATTGATGGTGGAAATACTTGGAAACAAATTATGCCTGATACATCTGTAAAGGGGTATACAAATTATGGTGTTCAGTTTCTTGATGAAAATATTGGGTTTGTGGTTGGGGAGAATGGAGGTGATGGAGCTTTTTATGGTACTACAAATGGAGGTGAAAATTGGACTTTAGTCAATGGAATTTTTGGAAACCTCCTTACATCTTTATATTTCTCCGATTCTGAAAAGGGTGTAGTTGTGGGAGATAACGTTGTTGCATTCACAGAAGATGGTGGAAATAACTGGACAAATTCAATAATTAATGGAGCCTCCGGAGGTAATTTTCTTAAAGTTAAATTCCTAAATAGTAATTTTGGTTTAGCTTGTGGAAATATACTTATTAAAACTATTGATGGCGGAAAAACGTGGGATTATCTACAAATACCTGGTTTAACACAAGTTATAAAATCATGTGCAATTGTTGATGAACAAACTTGGTATATCGCATGTGATAAACTTGTATTAGTTACAACAGATGGAGGAGCTAATTGGACTGATATAAGTGATTTAAATGTAGTAACTTCATCACAAATTTATGATATTATAGTTGACAGCAAGGGATATCCATGGTTGGCTTGTGGAAATAGTGAAATTTATACATCTTCTCCAGAAGTTAGTGTAAAATTAGCTGATGGAAATTCACCAAATAAATTTTCACTTGAGGCTAATTACCCTAATCCGTTCAATCCTTCAACTATAATTAATTATACTCTGCCCGCATCATCTGTCCATAATGTTACGTTAAAAGTATATGATATGTTAGGACAAGAAGTTGCAACATTAGTAAATGAAGCACAAAAATCTGGTACCTACGAAGTTGAGTTTAATGCAACCAAGCTTACTTCAGGGATTTATATATATACTCTTCAAAGCACAGGACTTTTACAAAGTCGAAAACTGCTGTTTTTTACATAGTTCCGCACGTTGCGGGATGCAGTTACGTAATTATTCAATAAATAAAATAATTGAGTAATTACATCTGTCTCCATCTTTTTGTGAGATAGATTTTATAGGTAAGTTAATAAATTTTACACTAAGTGGAGAAAATGTTATGAAAATGCTATTTACGCTTTTAACTCTTTTAATGATAAGTAATTTAGTATTTGGGCAACATTACGCATTTGATGCAATTACTCAAGATGGTGGTGCAGATGATGACAAAATTTATGATATATGTCTTGATGCTGA
>JAQICK010000207.1 GCA_027858595.1 Melioribacteraceae bacterium | reverse complement strand
TAATCGAAAGAATTGATATTACCTTCTGCACCTGTTGTGATTTTCTACCGTAAATTTTAGTACCTAAAATTATTTGTAATTATTCCAGTATATGGTAGAATTATATTCTATATTCCTCCGATTAAACAAAAATTGTTAACCCAAATTATTTAATTACTATCTAAAATTCAATGCTTTTTATGGGGGTTATGGTTTTTTACCTAACTAAAAATACTTGATAAGATTACACTTGAATGACATATATTTCACAAATTCTGCTCATTTAAATAATATCATTTAAATGAGTTTTCACATCAAGGACGTCAATAATTTGCTCTTTCTCAACAATAATTGCACTTAGCTTATTTCCAACATAAGCACCGGTATCAATGTAAACTGCATTATTATCTTCATCAAAAATTATTTCTTGATGTTTAGTGTGTCCAATAATTTGAAGCTTTCCAATATTGAGCGGTTCATCTCTGCACCACAACACTCCTCTATCAGAACGGTAATCGTTATAAATTAAATCGTGGAGTGATGATAAATCTTTTTGAAAATCTTTTGGTAAAAAATATTCATACTCTTTTGAAATTCCAGCATGAGAAATAAAACAGTCTGGAGTATTAATATAAAATGGAGCTTTTTTAATTATTTTAATGTGTTCAAATACTTTATCTTCGTTATCTTCGTAAGATTCAAGAGTTGCCTCACTTCCATTAAAAACCCAAGAACGAGCTAATACTGAAGTAGGATCTTTGAAAAAGCTGTGAAACATATATTCATGATTTCCAGGAGTAAATTTTATTTTATTTTCAATTACAAACTCCATTACTTCATAGCTATTGTTCCCCCTATCAATAAAATCGCCAACGCAATAAATTTCTATCTCTGGATATTTTTTTTGAATCTTATTGTAAAGTTCAACTAGGGTGTAGTAGCATCCGTGAATATCACCAATTACTGCAATCATAAGTTTAAATTATATGTTTTGTTTGCAAATTCTGAAAGTTCAGCTTTAAATTTTGGGTGCGCAATTCTTATTAATTCTTTTACGCGTTCTCTTATCGACTTACCCCAAAGTTGGGCAACACCATACTCAGTAACAACATAATGCACATCACCTCTGGATGTAACTACTCCAGCACCAGGTTTTAATGTAGAAACTATACGTGAAATTTTTCCATCCTTTGTTGTTGAAGGAAGTGCAATAATTGGTTTTCCTCCTTCGGAATAAGCAGCTCCACGAATAAAATCTACTTGACCACCAATTCCACTAAACAATTTTGTGCCAATAGAATCGGAACAAACTTGACCAGTTAAGTCAACTTCAATAGCTGAGTTTATTGCAACCATTTTTTTATTTTTAGCAATAATAAATGGATCGTTAACATATTCTTGTGGATGAAATTCAAACACAGGATTATTATCGATATAATCGTAAGCTTTTTTAGTTCCTAGAACAAAACCAGTAATAATTTTTCCCGGGTGTAAAGTTTTTTTATCGCCTGTGATTATTCCATCTTCAACCAAATCAATCATTCCATCCGAAAACATTTCTGTGTGAACACCAAGATCTTTTTTATTACGAAGATATTTCATAACATTATCAGGAATTGCTCCAATGCCCATTTGGAGGGTTGAACCATCTTCAACTAAATCTGCAACATTCTTTCCTATTTTATCATAAATCTCTATAATTTCAGGAGAAGCATTTGGGTCAACCTGTGGAAGTTCAAGAAGTGGTTCATCTTTTTCAACTATGTAATCAATTTTATTTATATGAATAAAACTGTTTCCGAGGGCACGTGGCATTTGCGGATTTACTTGTGCAATTATAAGTGTAGCTTTTTCTGTTGGAGTTTTAATATTTCCTACGTCAATTCCGTAGCTACAAAAACCATGTTCGTCTGGGGGCGAAACATTAATAAAAGAGATATCAACCGGAAGAATTCCATTTTTAAAAAGTAGAGTTACTTCAGATAAAAATATTGGAATAAACTCTGATCGGCCATCGTTTACTGCAGCTCGTGTATTTGCACCAATAAAAAAGGCACGATGTTTAAAGTGCTTTTCCATTCCAGGTTTTAAATATGGAATATCACCAACAATTAAAATATGATACATTTTAATATCAACTAATTCATCTTTTCTTTCCACCATTGCATTAAGCAAAACCATTGGAGCAGCACATCCAGGTTGAACAATTATGCTATCGCCTGATTTCACATGCTTTACAGCTTCTTCTGCTGTGACTAGTTTGGATTTATATCTTTCCAACCATGATGGCTTTTTTTCAGACTTTCTTACTTCATCTATTAACATTAGATATTTCCATTCCTAATTAGTTGAAAAAATATGGAGACGTCTGTACTCCAAATTAAATGTGTCTGCAATTACTTGATTCGTACAATAACCATTGTAAGTGCAAATACCTTTTGAGAAATCAGTATCACCCAATACAGCATTCGATAAACCATTGTTTGAAATTTCAACAATATAATCGAGAGCCGAGTTTGATAATCCGAATGAAGCTGTACGTGCTGCTAAAGCTGGTATATTTGGGACACAATAATGGATAACATCATGTTTAACAAATACCGGATCAGAAATAGTTGTAGGTCTGCTTGTTTCAACACATCCACCATGATCAATGGAAAGGTCAACAATAACGGAACCTTTTTTCATTGTCTTAATCATTTCGGTGTTAATTAAATGGGGAACCTTCTCTCCTTTAACTTGAACGCCACAAATTAATAAATCAGCAAATTTTACTCCACGAGCAATTGTATAAGGATTTGCTACAACAGTAGTAATATTTTTGGAAAGAGTATTTTCAATTCTTTTTAATCTACGAACATCTTTATCCAAAACTATTACTTGTGCCCCACGACCAATAACAGCACGTGCTGCGTTCAAACCAACAACTCCAGCACCAAGAATTACGACAGCTGCAGGGGCAACTCCAGTAATACCGCCCATTAAAATTCCGCGACCAAATTCGTAGTCACTTCCAAGATAACGCTCGCCAATTTGAACAGCAAGTTGCCCAGCAATTTCACTCATTGAATGAAGTATAGGAGCTTCGTCATTCTTTTCAATTAGTTCATAACTTATTGCTGTAATTTTTCTATCGAGCATTTCTTCCAAAACTTTTTTATCGCCAACAGCAAACTTATGGAAGGCTAGCACTATCTGTTTCTCTTCAAGCAGAGATACTTCTTCTTCAGTCATTGGAGATATTTGCGCAATAACTTCTGCACGTTGGTAAACCTCTTCACGGGAATAAACAACTGTTGCACCAGCTTTACGATATTCTTCATCGTTAAAATGACTTCCGTCTCCGGCTTCAGTTTCAATAAAAACAGTATGCCCTTGTTTAGTAAGAGTATCAACGCCTGCAGGCACAATTGCTACACGTTTCTCTTCATGATGTGTTTCTTTTGGAATTCCGATTCTCATAAACGTTCCTATTTACATTTTAACTTCTAAGCTACTAACTAATGAATTTATATTCAAGAGAGGATTAAAACAAAGTAATTGTAACCACAGATTACGAAATCTAGGTTAAGTGATTTTTTTTACGGAGATTACATTTACTTGTTTAATGAATTCAGGATTTGAAACAGCAACTGATTCAAAATTATTTACACTTATTCCCTTACCCACTATCATACCAAGAATTGTAAAAGCCATTGCTATCCGGTGATCGTCAAAACTCTCAATAAGTATATTTTCATTAATTACATTTCCATCTATTGTAAAACCATCGTCATACTCAGTGTACTCAACTCCAAGCTTTCTGAAGTTAGAACACATTGCATCAATTCTATCCGATTCTTTAAATCGTAATTCCTTTGCATTTCTAATTGCATATTTTCCTTCAGCAAATAACCCAGCAATTGAAAGTATTGGAATTTCATCAATAATGTTTGGAATTATAGCTTTGCTAATTTCAATATTACGTAGTTTACTACTGAATATTCTTAAATCGCCAATTTTTTCGCCACTACTTTCTCTTGCATTTTCAATCTTAATTTTTCCACCCATCTGTTGTAGAATCTTAATAATTCCGTTACGAGTTTCATTTAGTAACACATCTTTAAGAAGCAATTCTGAATCTTCTAAATTCAGTGCCAACACAATAAAAAACGCTGATGTTGAAATATCTGAAGGAACAATATATTCTTTGGGTTTTGGATAATTCTTTTTAGAAGAATATATTTTTCTATATCCCTCAAACTCTTCTACTTTTAAACCAAGTAGTGTCTCCGTATGGTTACGAGTTCGTGAATGCTCAACAACCACAGTCTCTTCATCCATATGTAACCCAGCAAGAAGCACAGCACCCTTAATTTGTGCAGATGCTATTTGCATATCATATTCAATAGCTTTCAATTCCTCAGAAGTAAAAATAGTCATTGGAAGTGTTCCAGCATCGTTTGTTTCTATTCTTGCTCCCATCTGCAAAAGTGGGTCAGCTACACGTTTCATTGGGCGTTTGGATAATGAAACATCACCAATAATAGTTGTATCAAAATTTTGAGCAGCAAGTATTCCAGAAATCAATCGTGTTGTAGTTCCAGAGTTACCAGCATCCAAATTTGAGATTGGTTCTGTAAAACCTCCAAAGCCTTTGCCATCGATGGTTAAATCTGTTTCAGTTTGCACAATATTACATCCGAGTTTTCTGAAACAATCAATAGTTGAGTTTACATCCTCAGAGTTAAGGTAATTTTTCACAGTTGATTTACCATTTGCCATTGCCGAAAACATTACAGCACGATGTGAAATTGATTTATCGCCAGGCAAAGTTAGCTCGCCATTTACACTATTTATCTTTTCAATTTTTTCAATCACTTTTCACACCATTTGTCAATTTCTTTTTCTAACTCTTCATCACTTAAATCTGATGTTTCATACATTCCCGCTTCCGCACGCTGACGTTGGGCTTCGTAAAGTGTAACGGCAGTAGCCACTGAAACATTAAGACTTTGTATCATTCCACGCATTGGAATAAAAAATATTTCATCAGCTCCTTCTGCAACTTCATCTGAAATTCCACGATGTTCATTACCCATTACAATTGCAATTTTTTCTGTTAAATCTAAATCGTACAGACTTTTAGCATTCTCATCCAATTTGCTTGCATATATTTTATATCCACTTTTACGTAAATCATTAAAACATTCTTCAACAGTTTCATACATCTCCGAATCAACCCACTTATTTGCTGATGAGGACGAGACTCTACTTATTTTAGGGAACTCTTCTTGTATGTACAAAAGTGTAGCTTGAACAACACCAACAGAATCACACGTTCTATAAATTGCGCTAACGTTGTGAGGATCGTGAATATCTTCTAGCACAACTTTTAATGATTGCTGACGTTGTGTTACAACTTTACGGATTTTATTTAATCTTTTTTCTGTTTTAAATTTTTGCACAATTCATATCACAATTTAGTTTTCATAAATTGAATTCCAGAAATATGTCATTTCGAATCCTAATGTTCTTTGTTAGGTGAGAAATCTCTAAGCTATAATTGAGAGATATCTTCCCGTTCAACCACACGGGACAAAAAACGCTCATTCGATATGACAATTTTCAAATCGGAAAACCATTTTATTTTTTCCATCTCATTCTTTCGTAAATATTATTTTATAAACATTTTTCTTTTTACTTCGCCTTGCCAAGTCAACTGTAACATCAACATCAGCATCAAGTTTCACATAGAATCTTGTTAATTCAATAACATTGATAATTGCCTCATCTTCAGTGTGTGCCCAACTTTCGCAACCTTTTAACGAAGGAACTTCTGCACCAAAACCATCTTCTTCTATTGTAACAACTAAATCAATTACCATTAATAATTTCCATCATTTCATATATTGAATTTAAATAGATAAGAAAGGAAAAAGAAACGTAAATCCTATTCAGCTATTTACTGAAAATTGTTTCCTTTTTGAAAAGTGAGAATTTAAAACTAAATATCTGTTGGATGCCAAGTAGTTTTTAATTCTTGTGTCTTCTCTATTGCATATGGTGATTCGTAAAAATCATTTGACAAATCATCATTTTTGTAAAAAACAGTTCTTTTAATATTATTACTTGCAAATTCACTAATCGATTTTATATAATCAGCATTGTTTCCAAAATAAATAATTGAGTTTACATCCATATGAGATGCCATATGACTATATAATTCGTCCTTATTACCAGTTAAAATATTTACAACTCCCCCTGGAACATCAGAAGAATTTAATACTTCTGCTAAAGAGATTGCAGTTAATGGTTTGCTTTCAGATGCTAATACAATTACTGTATTTCCACCAACAATTGCTGGTGCAATCATTGATACTAAACCTAATAAACTATTATTTTCAGGTGCAATTATTGAAACGACACCAACTGGTTCTAATTTAGAAAAATTAAAATGAGAACTTGATACTGGATTGACGGTGCTAAAAAATTGTAGATATTTATCACTCCAACCAGCATAATAAACTAATCTGTCAATAGAGGAATTAACCTCTTCTTGAGCAGCTTTTGTAGAGCTACCCTGCGCAATCAATTCAGCAATAAATTGTTCTTTTCTACCTTCTAGCATTTCGGCAATCCGATATAAAACTTGACCTTTGTTTAGGGCAGTCATTCCAGCCCAAGCAGGTTGTGCTTTACGTGCAACTACAACAGCGTTTCTAAAATCCTTTCGCGAAGCAAGACACATATTTGCAATCAAATTACCTTTGCTGTTGTTTACAGCATAATATCTACCTGATTCGGTTCGAGGAAATTTTCCGCCAATATATAATTTGTACGTTTTGTTAATATCTAATCTGCTCATAATTTACTTATAATCTTAAATTAAAAATTTTAGTCAAATTTTACGTATGGATTTAAGCCTTGCATTCCGCCTTCTCTGCCATATCCACTTTCTTTATATCCACCAAATGGTGATGCTGCATCAAATTTGTTAAACGTATTTGCCCAAATTACTCCAGCTTCAAGTCTTTCGGTTAAGTGAAAAATCTTAGCACCATTATTTGTCCACACACCTGCGGATAATCCATAAGGAGTATTATTTGCTTTTTCAATTACTTCACTAATAGTTCTAAACGTTTGAACAGCTAAAACTGGACCAAAAATTTCTTCTTGAACTATTTTGTGCGATTGAGAAACATTTAAAAATAACGTAGGTGCACACCAGTTTCCAGATTTAGGCAGATTGCATGATGATTGATAAATGTCACCACCTTCGTTAATTCCAATCTTAATATAATTCTCAATAATTTGTAATTGTTTTTTGGAATTTATTGCACCAACATCTGTGTTTTTATCTAATGGATCACCAACAATAAGAGTTTCCATTCTATCTTTTAATTTTTGAATAACTACATCAGCTACAGATTCTTGGATAAATAATCTTGATCCAGCACAGCATACATGACCTTGGTTATAAAATATTGCATTCACAATACCTTCAACGGCTTGATCTATTGCAGCATCTTCAAAAATTATGTTAGCACCTTTACCACCCAATTCAAGTGTAACACTTTTATTAGTTCCAGCAACAGCATTTGATATATATTTTCCAACTCCTGTTGAACCGGTAAAAGCAATTTTATCAACGTCAGGATGATTTACAATACTTGCTCCAGTTTCGCCAGCACCAGTAATTATGTTTACTACTCCTTTTGGAATTCCGCTATCGTGAATAATTTCTGCAAGCTTTAATGCAGTAAGTGGAGTTGTCTCAGCAGGTTTTAAGACGACTGTGTTTCCCGTTGCTAATGCTGGTGCAAGTTTCCAAGCAGCCATTAATAGTGGGAAATTCCAAGGAATTATTTGTCCAACAACACCGAGAGGTTCTGGCTTTCTATTTGGGAAAGCATATTCAAGTTTATCAGCCCAACCAGCATAATAGAAAAAATGATTAGCTGCCAACGGAATATCAATGTCTCGAGATTCTTTAATTGGCTTGCCACCATCTAAACTTTCAATTACCGCAAATTCTCTTGCACGTTCTTGAATTAAACGAGCAATTCTGAAAATGTATTTACCACGTTCTTTCCCAGATAAACTTGACCAACCCTTAAAGGCTTTGCGAGCGGCTTTAACAGCAATATCAACATCTTCCGATGTGGCTTCTGCAACGCTTGCAATTTTTTTATTTGTAGAAGGATTAATAGTATCAAAGTATTTGCCTTTTACAGGCTTAGTAAACTTTCCATTAATGTACAATTCATATTCTTTTTTAATTTGAACGTGATCTGTACTTTCAGGTGCTTTGTCGTAAGTCCAAGAAGCTTTAAACATATTTTTATTTTCGTTTTTCTGCATAATTAATCTTTTGAAAAGTAATAAGGTGATTGATACATACCTGTTTCGGCTTTAACTAGCTGCATTAGAATATCATTTAATAAGCTACTGGCACCAAATCTGAAATATTTATTGTTCATCCATTTTTCACCAAGCACTTCGTTAAGCATTACCAAATATTGTAAAGCAATTTTTGAAGTAGAAATTCCTCCAGCAGGTTTCATTCCAATCATTTTACCAGTTTTTAAGTAGTAATCTTTAATTGCATCAAGCATTACATATGTAACAGGTAAAGTAGCGGCTGGTTGAATTTTACCAGTTGAAGTTTTAATAAAATCAGCACCAGCATACATTGCAATTTCACTAGCTTTTCTAACATTATCCAGTGTATCTAATTCGCCGGTTTCTAGAATAACTTTAAGATGTGTTTCGCCACAAGCTTCTTTGATAGTTGCAATTTCATCAAATACAAAATTGTAATTTCCAGCAAGGAATTCACCTCTAGAAATCACCATATCTATTTCATCTGCACCTTGATCCAAAGCAAACTTTGTATCGTATAGTTTAACTTCTAGGTTCGATTGACCACTTGGAAAAGCTGTAGCAACTGATGCAACGTTAATCTTGCTTCCTTCCAATGCCTTTTTTGCTACCCCAACATAAGATGGATAAACACAAATTGCAGCCACAGTAGGAATATCTTTTAATGAATCATGAGGATGAATAGCTTTATAGCAGAGTTGCTGAACCTTACCCTTAGTATCTTTCCCTTCAAGAGTTGTAAGGTCAATCATACTAATAGCAAGTTTTAGTCCCTCATTTTTTGAGGACTTCTTGATACTTCGAGAGCAAAATTTTGCAATACGTTCATTTACACCAGTGGTGTCATAAACTGGTAAGTTATTTAAATTTGGATGCATCTGTTCGCTTATAATTTCTTAGTTGCAAAACTTAACTATATTATTTGTATTATTCAACACTAAAACACACTATTAGCCCTACAGTGTAGAGAAACGTGAGTGATTTTAGGGATCTTTTTAATTTACTATTTCAATTTTAAATAAGCAGAATAAGTATTTTGTAGTAACATTGCAATTGTCATTGGTCCAACTCCACCAGGTACAGGAGTTATGTATGATGACTTTTCAGAAACATTTGCAAAGTCAACATCACCAACTAATTTGTAACCACTTTTCTTGGATGAATCTTCAACTCTATTTACACCAACATCAATTATTACAACACCATCTTTCACCATATCAGATTTAATAAACTCTGGAACTCCAATAGCAGCAATAAGAATATCGGCTTGCTTTGTAATTGTAGTTAAATCTTCTGCAGCAGAATGAACTATTGTAACCACAGCATTTGCACCAGCTTTCTTTTGAAGTAACATATTTGCTACTGGTTTTCCTACAATGTTACTACGTCCAACAACAACAACGTGTTTTCCTTTTGTTTCAATGTTGTATCGCTTTAATAACTCAACTACTCCATGAGGTGTGCAGGGAAGCAAAGTATCCTTGCCTATTACCATTTTCCCAACATTTATTGGATGAAAACCATCAACATCTTTGCTAGGAGAAATAGCTTCAATTATTGCATCTTCGTTGATGTGTTTCGGAAGTGGAAGCTGAACTAATATGCCGTGAATTTTTTCATCATTATTATATTGCTCAATTAGCTGTAGTAATTCAGCCTCTGTTGTCTCTGCACTTAGTCTATCCAATTTTGAATAAAGACCAACTTCAATGCACGCTTTTTCTTTCATTCCAACATAAACTTTTGATGCTGGATCTTCACCAACAAGTATTGCCACAAGACCAGGAACGCTTTTCCCTTTATCTTTTAGTTCACTAATTTTCAGTTTTAATTCTGCTCTCATGTCAGCAGCAACTTGTTTTCCATCAATAATTGTCATTTAATTCTCCTATCAGAAATTTTTTATAGATATGTGTCATTCCCAAATGTTTTTATTGGGAATCTTTTAGCTAAACATAGATTCCGTGTAGAAACATCACGGAATGACAGTTCATGTTCGTAATGAACATAACCGCCTGGTAATTATATAACAACAGATCAAATTTAATATTCTAAACTATATTTTTCTTTTAAATATTTTCGCAACTCTTTATTGTTTTTAATTTCTTCTTCAAACGGATTTGTGTTTTGCCAGCCAAGATTACCGGTGTTTCTAAAGTTTTCTAACCGTCTTATTGATATTTCACAATAGATAGGATCTATATCAGTAGTATAGCACTGGCGTTCAAGAATTTCACTCGCTAAAAGTGTAGTTCCAGAGTGAGCAAAAAAGTCAATAACTAAATCCCCTTTACTGCTCGATACATCAATAACTCTTTTAATTGCTTTTAACGGTTTCTGTGCAAAGCATCCATTTACATTTTCATCCAACAAATGAAACACTTGCTGAATATCTATCCAAACATTACCTGAACGGATATTATCCGATTTACTTCTTTCCAAATTTTCGGTTTTCTTACCAGCAACTTCTTTATAATATCCTTTTACAACTTTTGGAATATCTGTATAAACACTTTCGATGTTAAACTCTGGATTTCCCAATGTGTAATAAAGTAATTCTTGGCGTATTGACATCCAATTCTGCTGTGTTCCGTATCCACGCTGATTACGCATAGTAATAAAGCTACGTGACTTAAACCCTGTATTTTTCAACATCAAAATGAATTCTGCAAATGGTTGGAAATGATTCTTCTGATCAGCTCCAAGCCAAACGTACAATGATGAATCTTTTTGCATAAACATTTTGCTATTATCTATCCAACCCTTTGACCACTCTACAAATTCATCTGCATCTGATTCTTGAAAAGCAACCATGTTGTATGGCGGATCATGCAATGCAAGAGTAGCTTTCTTATGCCCAAACATTTTTTTCAAATCAATCAGATTATTTGAATCTAAACATCCGACTTTGTGTTTGTTTTTCTTGTCAATCCAAATATCCCCATAGCTTATACGACAATACTTTAAGAGCATATCATGTAATTTGCTATCTCTATCTATTCGAGGAATTGGGTAATTTTTCATCAATTTATATTTTTTTCAACCTAACCTTCGAGGTTTTTTGCGATAATCAATTTAATGTGTATCATAAACATATTAATTTTATTAATAGAGTTTCTGCGAAAAAAATAATATTGTCATTTCGATTCCTATGTTTTTTATCGGGTGACAAATCTCTCATATATAAAAAGATTTCTCACCCAAAAAAGGGTTCGAAATGACAAAACCTTTATTTTACAGAAGTTCTAAAATATTTATGTCGAAAATCTCGAAGGTTTTTAATACTTCGTTTATTTTAGAACTATGTTTTCTCTCTGTCAAATTCTGGAAGCATTACTCTCTCAACAGCAACGGTTTTACCAGTAGCAACATCAACCTTAGCGAAGAAGCCCATAAGATGCACATCCTCAGTAGCAGTTACATATTTTTGCGGAGTTTGATATAAGAACCTATTTATTGCTGCATCTGTTTTCATACCTATCACTGAATTGTAAGGTCCAGTCATACCAACATCGGTTATGTATCCTAATCCTTTTGGAAATATTCGTTCATCAGCTGTTTGAACGTGTGTATGTGTTCCAACAAGCACCGATGCTTTTCCATCAATGAAATTTGCGAGTGCAATTTTCTCTGCTGTTGCCTCTGCGTGGAAATCAATAAATATCACTTTTGTTTCTTGAGCAATTTTATTTAGAACCCATTCAGCTGTTCTGAAAGGACAATCTATTGGCGACATAAATGAACGGCCCTGCAAACTTACAACGCCAACTTTTCCTTTTATAGTATCAGCAATGTAATATCCATTTCCGAACGTGCCTTTGGGATAATTTAACGGGCGCAATGCACGCTTATCTTTCTTCAAATAATCTTGCGATTGATGTTTATCCCAAGTGTGGTTACCACCAGTAACAACCTTAATGCCTAACTTAAAGAAAATATTCGCTTCCTTTTGCGTAAACCCTTTGCCATCATTGGCGTTCTCGCCATTTGCAATAATTATATCTGCTCTATATTTTTTTTCTAAACTTGGCAACCATGTTTCAATCATGTCTATGCCAGGCTTACCAACTACATCTCCAATGAATAATATATTAATTGTCATAATTCTCCTTTATTAAGGTGCAAATATATCGATTTTAGAGGAAGAATAAAACGAATAGCTAATTAAAGTTGAATTACTTAAAATAATTATCTTACTTCTGAAGGACCTTTCAATATTCTGAGAGGAAATTTTATTATAGCAACAAGTATATCGAAGATTGCACCTACAGTGACACCAATTAGTCTAAATGGCAAAACTAATAACCAAACTATAGGATATAGTATTAGTGCCAACAAGGCAAAGGGCCAACTTATAAAAAGTAGTATTAACCAAAGTATAAAAGTTGCCATAATGTTCTCCTAGTATTAACATTTAACTTTATGACGTTTGGGTTTTAATATTTGTTCATTTGTTTTCTTTTGAGGTGAAAGTATTTGCATCACACTTTGACCTTATTTTAGTTGACTTTTTATTCATTTTCTAGTCAACCTTTACAGCCCCTAAATTTAATTTGTCATTTGCAAAATTCTGTTTCCTAAAAAAAACACTTGCCTCTTTTGAAGTTTCTGGTGCTTTGGGGTCTAAGTAATAGTGAAGTCCTTTGTTGAACAACTTATCAATTCGTTTTAAATGTGTAATTTTAATTTCTTTCGAAAATACATCCTCCACTGTAATTGGAGCTTTAAGCCCTTTGCTAATTAATTGCAAAAACTCTTGTACAGAAATTCTATACATCTCTAAAAGTTGTTTTAAACGTGATATGTTATGTTCTGTTTTCAAATAACCCTATAAAATTTTATTTTTAAAATACAATATTTTACCCCCACTTGCATTGGCAAAACCACAAATCCATTTAAGTATTCGTCTCGCCAATTCTCTTTCTGTTCTATGTTTTGATTTTCTTGCATATAATTTAACTTTTACTTTTGGGTTTTATTTTTTTAATCCCCAATTCAAGTGCTTTCATTTCATTTGTATCAGTATCTTTAATTCGCTTTTCTCTAAATTTTGTATATTCCGATTCTGCAAGTTCCTTTGCCATTTTTGCAGAAATCTTTCCGGCGTGATGGAGTATTTCTCTGTCGTTTGCTTTTAAGAAAACGCTTAATCTCTCCTTCCAATCTTTCATATACATTGGTTTTCGATTTCTTGCTTGAAGTTCTGCAAACGAAAGATATTGGTCAACAATTAAATTCAAGTCTATTAATTCATCCTCTTCCAAATAGTTTTTCGGGCTAAGTTCTAATATAGACAGCAAATAATGCTCTTTCTATTTTTTAAGTA
The DNA here is from genome assembly GCA_027858595.1 of Melioribacteraceae bacterium. Taxonomy (GTDB): domain Bacteria; phylum Bacteroidota; class Ignavibacteria; order Ignavibacteriales; family Melioribacteraceae; genus 1-14-2-50-31-20. The sequence continues at coordinate 128 of JAQICK010000207.1, read as the reverse complement.
TATTTTCAATGTCGGTAAATTAAGAAACGGTCTCACATTCTTTAATTAGTTAGCACCTTATATTAGTAAGGTGGAAAAATGAACTTCTAAAAAGAAAGGAGACCGCAGATGAAAATTACAAAAAAGAG
>JAQICK010000089.1 GCA_027858595.1 Melioribacteraceae bacterium | reverse complement strand
ATATTAATTATTGAAAAAACTTTGTTTTTCTTTATGTTCATGAAAGCTGTTTTTATATAGTTCTTAAACATTAAATTATTCCCTAATATTTATTCGTTTCTTAATGATTCAATGGGATTTGAATAAGCTGCTTTAAGTGCATGATAACTGACTGTTGTTAAAGCAATCAGTAAAGTTATAAGGCCGCTGAGAAGAAAAAGCCACAAGTTTATTTCAATACGATAAGCGAAATTTTGAAGCCATTTGTTCATTAAATAATATGCTAAGGGTACTGCTATAAAATTTGCGGTTATTATCCACAATAAAAATTCTTTTGATAAAACCGAAACGATTTTTGTTACTGGTGCACCTAGTACTTAACGAATACCAATCTCTTTTGTTCTTAGCTTAACACTATATGCAGCTAAACCAAATAACCCGAGCGATGCAATAAAAATTGAGAGTAGGGAGAAGTACGAGAAAAGTGTACCGCGACGCATTTCACTAACATAAAGTTTATCAAGCTGATCATCCAAAAATTGAAATTCAAATACTTCATCAGGGTAAAAATCATTACAAATTGTTTGTAGTTTATTAATTGTGCTTTCAGCATTTGAAGGGTTTACTTTTACTATTAATTTGAAGCATTCGCTATATTCAATTACAAAAGCTGTTGGACGGACGTGCCCATATAACGATTCGAAATTTATATCACTGGTAACTCCAACAATTTTTCTATCTGACTTCGGCAGTTACATTTAAGTGATTGTCCAATAGGGTTACCCTTAAGCATTAACGTCTTTGCTCACCTGCAAAAACGTTACACAGAAATCAGCACAACTAAATTTTTTTAAATTTTGCACTTAACTCAATTTGAAGCACGGCGTTTTTGTCAGGTGCAGCCAATAGTTATGCCAATTAGTTTAATTGTTTGTTGGGACTATTTTTAAATTAGCAAATGTCCCATCTGAATTATTGCCCATCCACAATCCTATCCAACCGCCATTTCTATTGGTTAATTCTTCTACAACAAGGCAAGGTTCTTCACCATCATTAACATAAACACTTATCTTAGGCTTTTTAATTATGATTTGAACATGGAAAAAAGAATGAGGATCGGGAGTTGGATTAACTGGATTCTCATATTTTTCTGGGTAGTCTTTTCGTAATCTATGCCAAGGATAGTCTGGATGCGATATATACTGAACACAGTGACCTTTTCGAACTGAATCATCACTCGTAAAATTAAAAGGTCTAAAATAAACTGCATCATAGGTTTTCTCATCGACACCTCTAAATGCAATACCAACAAAGCTTCTGCCTCTAACATCCGTTCCTTTAATATCAGCTTCAATTATTCCATTGGAAAATTCAATATTTTCCAACCAAGCAACCCCATCTCCTGGTTGGGCATTAAAATAAATGCTTAATTTACCAGTCTCTTCAATTACTTTGGCTTCACGGTTAGCTATTTTCCAACCTTCTCCTCCTACAATTCCTGTTAAATCTGGGATAATAGTATTTTCCTGTGCAATACCAAGCTGTGTAAAAAATATCATGAGCAATACCAGAAGATATGTTACTTTAAAATCATTCATTTTTTGACTCCTTAAATTATTTTGCTATGTATAGTCCTGAAATAGGTTGACTCATTTTGTTAAAATCCCTACACTTCGACAAGCTCAGTGTAAAAACTTAGTTTGATAAAAAAACATATCTTTGTCACTTTCTGTAGAGAAATCTTTGGAATAAGCTTTCTCCCAAAGGGATGCTTTCAGTGCATTTTCTTTTTAATAATTTGTTCATATCATATGCAACACTAATAATCATTATTCTTTATTCATTCCTCAAACTCTCAACTGGGTTTGCTGTGGCTGCTTTAACCGATTGAAAACTTACAGTTGTTAAAGCAATAAGGAGTGCTATAAATCCTCCCAAAAGAAAAAGCCAATAATTCATTTCAATACGATATGCAAAACTTTGAAGCCATTCAGTAACTGCAAAAAAAGCAATAGGCCAAGCAATGATATTTGCAATAAGCACCCATTTTGTAAAATCTTTAACTAATAATATTAAGATACGAGGAGTGGAAGCACCAAGTACTTTTCTGATTCCTATCTCTTTTGTACGGCTTTTCATTGAAAAAAGTGCAAGCCCAAAAAGACCCATAGATGATATAAATATTGAAAGAAATGTTAAATATCCCATTAGTTGAAATGTGTTTTTATCTGCTTGATAGAGGTATTCAAGTTTATCATCCAAGAAGTGAAATTCAAATATTTCATCTGGATAAAAATTGTTACAAATTGCTTCTATTTTATCAATAGTACTTTCAGCGTTTGAAGGATTTACTTTCACTATTAATCGAGAGCATTCGCTATAATCAATTACAAAAGCTGTTGGACGTACGCGCCCATATAGCGATTCAAAATTTATATCATCTGTAATACCAACAATTGTCCTGTTGGATTCAGGCCAGTCACATTCAAGGGATTGTCCAATAGGATTACCTTTAAGCATTAATTCCTTCATGGCAGATTCATTTAGTATTATTGCTTCATCTATATCTGTTGTAAGCTGTTTAGAAAAAAGCCGTCCTTCCTTAACATTAATTCCAAGCGTCTCAAAATAATCTTGATGTACATGAATAAATGCTATTGGAGTTGGTTTAGCTTCTCCTTCTGGTAATAAAGTTCCGAAGTTAGTTGTAGTATTTGAAGGAACTCGTGAACCGGAAGAAACACTTGTAATAATGGACTCTTTAAGAAGTGCATCTTTTAGAGAGTTGTATTTTTCAACATTTTCAAATGAGCCGTTTATTTCAGAAGTTAGAACAGATTCTTTGTTAAATCCCAATTCCTTATTCTGAAGATAATCGATTTGACTGAACATAAAGAGTGCAGAACAAATTAAAACTATTACTATTGTAAACTGAATACCAACAAGTAATGTCCTAAAATTAAATTTCGATTTACTCGTGAAAGAATTTGCCTTAAGTGTTTGAACTACTTGGAGCTTGGAAAGAAAAAATGCTGGATAAAATCCCGCAATAAAACTTGTTCCAACAAGAAAAACGAAAACTCCCATAATATTATTTAGTGTAATTAATGCGGTGAAAGAGAGAATTTTTCCTGTGAGGGTTTCAAAAATTGGCAAGCTCAATTGCACAAAAATAAGTGATATAATAAAAGCGATAAATAACACCAAAAATGATTCACCAACAAATTGTATAGCAAGTTGATTACGTGTAGCACCAATTACTTTTTTAATTCCAATTTCTTTCATTCGCGT
>JAQICK010000153.1 GCA_027858595.1 Melioribacteraceae bacterium | reverse complement strand
CGACCGCCACCTCTACAACTATTTCCAAATCAAGACTTGTTTTCTTGTGAGTATGGATAAATCTGTTAATTATAAAACATTTTCGAACTATTTTTCAAAAACTTGAAAACTTTCGGATGCGTGTGTTATTGAGGATTAACATGACCAATTTTTTAAGTAATCTCATATTGGTTTCATTAATTTTAATGGCAATCATAATATTTATTCTTTCATGTAGTGAAGACCCAGCATCACCAGTTGATCCTGAAACACATGGGACTATCACTGGAATTATTATTGAAGAACACTCTCACAATGTTTTATCAAACGTTAATGTTTTTTCTAATCCGGCAACAAGTTTTGTAACAACAGATGAACTAGGTATTTATGGAATTAAATCCGTTCTACCGGGCGAATATACTATGTACGCAACGCAAACGGATTATGACACAATGAGTGTTATAATTTCTGTAATTGCTGGAAATGAAACCATTGCAAATTTTACAATGAAAGTAGAAGATAGTTCTAAAACTCAGATTTATGGATTAATACAAGGTAGTGTAAGAAATAAAGCAAATGATTTGCCAATTGCAAATACAGCAATTAGAACTTCGCCAGCAACAAATTCTATTTCCACAGATGAGTTTGGCCAGTTTACTTTGTTAAATATTCCAGCAGGAGAATATCAAGTTTATGCAGAAAAATCAAATTTTGATATAACAACTCTATCAATTAATGTTGTTAATGGATTAAGCTCGACTGCAGATTTTTTTCTAAATGAACAAGATACAAGTTCATCAAAAGTTTATGGAGATATTGCTGGAAGAATTCTTGATGCAAAAACCGGATCAGCAATAGAAGGTGCAGTTATTACAACTTCCCCTTCAACAAGCTCTGTAACTAGTAACGAACTAGGTGATTACACAATTGATAATCTTAATCCAGCAGAATATACTATATTAGTTACTAAATACGGATACCAAAGTGCTACAACTATAGTAAACGTACTTGTGGGATTTAATACTAATGCTGATATAAGTTTAACTGAGCAAAGTACTGGAAGTGTTGCAGGAATAGTGCGAGACGCTACTACTGGTAACCCGATAAGAGGAGTTTCGATCACAACCGATCCCGGAACAAGCTCTGTTACCACAGATAGCCTAGGCAGTTATACGCTTGTAAATCTAACGCCGAGTAATTATAGTATTATTGCTGACAAAATGGGATTTGTATCAACACAAGTATCTGTGCTTGTCATTGCAGAGGAGACTACAACAGCAGATATTACTTTACAGAGTGAATAGAAAATAATGGATCTATAAAACAATGCTCTAATATTGCGATAGCCAAAACTCCATCTATCTAGGATTTTGCTAAATCACTTCTCTAGAACATATAGAAAAGCTAAAATTTATTGTTTTTTAGCTGCTGATTAGGAAATGGATAGGCAAAGAGTGATAACATATTAGAAGTTATGGGGGAAATTGTGCAGCTTAAATCTAAGGAAATCTTATACGTGAGAAATACTCTCCTCTAAAAACACTTTTCGCCAAAAGCTGTAAAAAGTGCCTCCAAAACTGCTAACCACTAATTTTAATATACTTCATATTAATAAAAAAGCCTTGTAAGTTATTATCCTACAAGGCTTTGAAATGCGGGGTCGACGAGACTCGAACTCGCGACCCCCTGCGTGACAGTAAGATGAGAGTGCATTTTTAGGCTAAAAACGAAACTTTAGGGGTTTAAAAACAGCTTGTTTTGCTGTCTTTTTACAATAAGTGTTATAATAGTGTTATAGTGTTTTTGACAAAAACTTGATGTTTTATTAAAAAGAATGGAGAGATTTCTCTCTCCATTTTATCCTGGTTTAAGCCGCACAATCTTTTCCATAATTTTCAATTGTTTCAATTGGGTTATCACTCCCCTTTAGTTCTTCAAAAAGTTCTTTCAGTTCATCTCTTTTGAAAGATAATTTTGGAGCATCTAGTTTTTCTATTTCTGTGTTGGAAGTAGTTCCAAAAATTTTCTGAATGATTAAGGTTTTATACTTTTTATCATCTGCAGAACGTGGAGATCCTAATCCATTCAAATCAAAGATTGCATGAATTTTTTCAAGTTCAATTTTCTGATTCTGTTTCCATTCAAAATAATCTTTATCACTTCCTGGAGTTAAGTTTTGATGCTCTGATTCTTTAGCAATATCTCCAATTGGTAAGCCTTGAATAAATCTTATAATTGGTCGAAAGTTTCTGTATTTAGGGAATGAGTATGATTTCCCATTTATTGAATCGCTTCTATCTTTTAGGATGTAAGCAACATTTGTTTGAATAGGTTTATTATCTTTTGAGAGTTCTTTCTCCAATTGCATCCAAACATTTAGATCAGTTTCAAAAGGAGTTTCACCGGCTATTTTCATTTTT
>JAQICK010000259.1 GCA_027858595.1 Melioribacteraceae bacterium | reverse complement strand
CGTTGGCGATAGCTGAACCGTTCTACACTTGATAGCTTTCTAAAATCTAATTTTTTCATCTACAAATATACGAAAATTATATGTTAATTATAGCGGTTTATTGCCGCTGGGTTAATATTAGAGAACAATGTTCCCATAAGTCAACTTTGTGAAAAGTATGAAGTTAGACCAAATGATATTTACAACTGGAAAAAGAAACTGTTTGAATCAGCCTCTGGTATTTTTGGACAACAGATTTCAACAGTAAAACAAAATACTTCAGACCAGAAGAAAATAGAGAAGTTACAATCTAAGCTCAGAGATCGGGATGAAGCAATCAGTTATCTAATTCGAGATAACATCAGTATAAAAAAAAGCATATCTGGCGAGGACTAAATGCTAAATGGGTTGAACCAGATATTCGAGATAACATTGTTGAGTTCACTAAAATGATGAAACTAAAACAAATACTAACATCAACAAACTTATTAGTGTAATAGGATTAAGTTCAAGTAAATATCATTCTTGGAAAAATAGATTTGAACAACCAAATAATCATAACAGTATTATACCCAAGAAGCACTGGATACTTGATTGGGAAAAAGAACTATTATTAACTATGCTCGAACCAATACATTATCCACTACTTCGCACTTCTTGAAAAGCAAAATATTTAAAATGCTAAACAATTTCAAAAGGTGTGATTTAAATTATATTTCATGTTTACGGTATGCCATCTAGGACTATTGGAATCTATCTCGTTCAATTCACATAAGTAATTCATAATTTTAGTTCTGTTTCCATTTCACATTGAATCTTAATATTCCTATCTTTAGTCTTAATATTATGAAAAAAGCAATGAAGAGATATATTGTCCTACTACTACTAATTACATCACTAAGTTGTGCAAAAAGTGAATTGTTTATTAGAGCTTCTCAAGTTGGTTTTGCACCAAATGATATTAAAACTGCAATAGTTTTATCAGCAGTAAGTCTGGAGGACGAAACATTTTTTGTGTTAGATTCAAAAAGTAAACGTATTGATTTTCAAAGTAAAGTCGGTAAGAGCAAAGGGGAGTTTGGTAGCTTTCCGTTTTCATACGAAATTGATTTTACAAAATTTTCCCAAAATGGTAGCTATTTAATAGCTATTAAAAAATATGCCTCTACTAAGTTTAAAATTGATAAAAATCTTTTTGCTCCAGTAGTTAAAGAGCTAATGCGGTTTTTTCCAGTACAGCGTTGTGGTTATACAAACCCCAGTGAACACGAAGTCTGTCATATTGCAGACGGAACATCAATAATTGATGGCGAAAAAACAATTAACAAAACCATTGATGTAACAGGCGGATGGCATGATGCAGGTGATTATGTTAAGTTCCTAAACACTACTGCACTCTCTACATACACGCTTCTTTTTGCATATGATTTTAGTAACAAAAAATTTGGATTCGACTATAATGATAACAATGCTCCAGATATTTTAGAAGAAGCAAAAGTTGGCTTAGATTGGATGTTACGTGCACAGACTGACGATAGCAGATTTATAACACAAGTCCAAAATTTGCAAGACCACGATGTTGGTTGGAGGTTACCTGAGAATGATACACTTGTATTTAATCGTCCAGCTTATGTTGGAATTGGTAAAAATCTAATTGGAATTTATTCTGCAACAATGGCTTTAGCAAGTAGAATTTGGGAGGAGAAGTTCCAAGATTCATTATTCGCTAAAAAATGTTTAGAATCTGCCGAAAAATATTATAAAATTAAAGATGAAGTTGTAGATGTTGATAGTTCAGGGACTGGCCAGTACCTAGATAAATTATTTGAAGGAAAACTAGCTTTAGCAGCAATTGAGCTTTACGAAACAACACAAAACAAAAAATATTTAAATGATGCCAAAATATATGGAATTGAATCTGGAGGAGAATATTGGTGGAGTTACGGTAATATTTCCACTTTTGCTCACTATCGACTTGCAAGATATGATAAATATTTTGTTAGCTTAATCAAACCTAGTTTAACACAGTTTAATGCAAATAGAAGAGAAAAATTATTTGGTGAACCAGTTATTCTTGGTTGGGGTTCAAACGTAACTCAAATAGGAACAGCCATTCAAGCAATTCTTTATCAAGAGATTGCAAAAAACAATGATTTTGATTCGTTAAAAATATCTGTTCGCGATTATTTACTAGGAAAGAACCAATGGGGAATTAGTTTTGTCTCAAATATTGGTTCAAATTACACTAAACATTTACATCATCAAATTAGCCATATTAAAAAATATACACTTCCAGGCGGTTTGGCTGCCGGACCTATTGAAAAAGGAATTATTAAAAATTATAACTTACCCTTTGAAAAAAGAGATAGATATGCAAGATTTCAAACAGAATCTGCATATTACAGAGACGACAGAATGGATTATGTTACAAATGAACCAACAATAATTGGAAATGCAATGGCAATTTTTTTGTTTGGATATTTTGTTGATTGAGACACAATACTTTTTCTAATTCCCAATTTGAAACAACTGCTTAATTAGAAGTATTCTTTTTATACAATAAATAAAGCATTTTTACGGCACGAAATTTGTCTAAGTGACGTAACCGTAATATCTATTGAGGAACATAAAAAACCATGAATAATGGAATAAATATAATAAAATCTGGTTTTAGCCTGATTGACGAGAAGTGGGGAGGAATTTACAGAGGCGGGAGTTACCTAATTGTAGGTCCTCGAAAATCTGGAAGAACTCTTCTTAGCCTTCAATTTGCTTTAGAAGCTGCAACAAATGGCGAAACGTGTGTTTACTTTACTACAATGCGTCCTCGCGATTTAATGATTCATTCTGCATCCTTAAATGTTGATTTGCAAAAACATATGAATCGTAATAAAATTATTGTTGTAAGAGTTTCGCCTCCTAATGACATATTTGACATGTACAATCCTGATGATTTCTTAATTGAATATATAAATGATATAATTACTGTTGTAAGTAAATACAGACCTGCGAGATTAATTTTTGATGAACTCACACCATATATCGGTTTTAGAAATATGGATTTGCTTGAAGATGTTTTTGCACATTTACTAGAAACAATTGAAGAAAGAAATGTAACAAGTTTCTTTGTGGTAGGTGAACCTGCAACTCAAAAGACAGAATCTATTATTAAT
>JAQICK010000060.1 GCA_027858595.1 Melioribacteraceae bacterium | reverse complement strand
GCATATTAGTACCAGGTGATTGGAACACACAAAAAGAAAAACTATTCTATTACGAAGGGACAATTTGGTATAAAAAATCTTTTAATTATAAAACGGCTCTGCCTTCAAATCGTGTTTTTATTTACTTTGAAGCTATTAACTATCAGGCTGATGTTTATTTAAATGGTAAAAAACTAGGCAGACATATTGGTGGGTTTACTCCATTTAATTTTGAAGTTACAAACCTTCTTAAAGAAAAAGATAACTTTTTAATAGTAAAAGCAGATAATAAAAGAAAAAAGGAAGGAGTTCCAACTCTTAATACTGATTGGTGGAATTATGGAGGAATTACTCGCGATGTTAGAATAATTGAAACCACCGAAACTTTTATCCAAGATTACTTTATTCAATTAGATCCCAAAGTTAAAAATAAAATTGTGGGACACGTAAAACTAAATGGAAAAAATTTTGATAAACATAAAATTAGAATAATAATTCCAGAACTGAATATTAGTGAGGATATTATTACCGATGAGAACGGTAATGCGTCAGTTGAAATTGTAAATAATAAAATTGAATACTGGTCTGTTGAAACTCCTTTTCTATACAACGTTACAATCAAATCTCAGGAAGATGAATTAACTGATCAAATTGGTTTCCGTTCAATAGAAACCAAAAGTCATTTTATTCTTTTAAATGGAGAGAAAATTTTCTTAAAAGGAATTTCTATTCATGAGGAAAGCCCAATTCGTCATGGAAGAGGATATTCATTGGAAGATGCCGAGAAACTACTTTTATGGGCAAAAGAATTAGGATGCAATTTTGTTCGTTTGGCTCATTATCCACACAATGAAAATATGGTACGATTCGCAGATAAAATGGGAATTTTAGTTTGGGAAGAAAACCCAGTTTATTGGACTATTGCCTGGAATTATGTTGAAACATATAATAATGCAAAAAATCAATTGACCGTGTTGATAAACAGAGATAAAAATAGAGCTTCGGTAATTATTTGGTCTATGGCAAATGAAACTCCAACAAGTGAAGATAGAAATATATTTCTAACAAATTTGGCAACTGTTGCAAGAGAAATTGATTCAACACGATTAATAAGCGCAGCTTTAGAACAAAGTAACTTTCAAGGAAATTCTAATATTAAAACTATAAATGACCCCTTTGCCGATGTAGTGGATGTATTAAGTTTTAATCAATACATCGGTTGGTACGATGGGCTCCCTGATAAATGTAGCACAATAAGTTGGGAAATTACACAAGATAAACCTATTATTATTTCAGAGTTTGGAGCTGGTGCAAAACAAGGTTTACATGGCGATAAAAACTCTAGATGGACAGAAGAATATCAGGAGAATCTTTATGTTGAAACTATTGAAATGATTAAAAAGATTGACCAGCTTCAAGGATTATCACCATGGATTCTAGTCGATTTTAGATCGCCAAGAAGAGTCCTGCCAGTAATACAAGATGGGTGGAATAGAAAAGGATTAATTTCGGAAGACGGAATAAAAAAGAAAGCCTTTTTTGTGCTTAAAAATTATTATGATAATAAATAAGTTTGTGAAGTAAACTAGTTTGATGATTTTATTTATGAATTTGAAATGGAAGAAAATTGCCTTATTAACATTAGAATAATGTGTAAATCTTTTCCGTTATTCTAAACGTTATAACATTACAATTATTGTTTCTTCATACTTTTCTAAGTAGGTTGTGTAATAAACAATTAATGATTTAACCTACATTCGTAATAGACGAAATGAGTTTACTACGAATGTTAGGCGACATATTCGACAAAGAATTTATTAAAGTTCGCTATCCATGGCTCAGAAGAAAAAGGGATAAACATGGCAAATGAAGAACATATAAAAATACTACAGAGTGGTGTTGAAAAATGGAATTTATGGCGAGAACAGAATCCAAAGATTAAGCCAGATTTCAGAGATATAAATTTTGTAGATAAATTCCCTAGTCCCAATGAGGTTTACAATCTTCCTAATATTGAAGGATGCAATTTTATAAACTCAGATTTACATGGTGTATCTTTAAGAAATGGTATTTATACAAATTGTAATTTTGATGGATCAAGCATTAATTTTGCAGATTTAGTAGATGCGTACTTTCAATCCTGTTCATTTAAGAATGTTAATATGCGTGTTACAAAAATTGGATCAGCTTCCTTCCGTGATTGTCATTTTGAAGAATCAGATTTATCTTATTGCTCTGCACAAGACACTTCATTTTCAGGTTCAACTTTTATTAGCACAAAGCTTGAGCATATGAGTTTTATTGCAACTGATTTCTCAAATTCAAAACTGCAAGACTGTTCAATTTATGGAATTTCATCTTGGGATCTTATACTTTATAATGCAGAGCAAAAAGACCTTATCATCACTGGTGAGGATCAACCAAAAATTACTGTAGATAATATTGAATTGGCTCAGTTTCTTTATCTAATAATTAATAATACTAAATTAAGGAATGTGATTGATACGATTACTTCAAAAGTAATCCTTATATTGGGTAATTTCTCTCCTGAAAGAAGGATCGTGCTTGATGATATCCGCAATTTATTAAGAAAGTCAGATTATATTCCTGTTATGTTCGATTTCCAAAAACCAGCATCAAGAAATTTAACGGAAACAGTTCTTACTTTGGCAAATATGGCAAAGTTCGTAATTGCAGATTTAAGTAGTGCTCGAAGCATAGGACATGAGCTTTCAGCTACTATTCCACGATTACAATCTGTCAATTTCTATCCTATCATAACCAAAGATGAAAGAGAATATGGAATGTTTGAAGAGTTCACTAGTTTAAATTGGGTAAAACCAATTATGGACTATGAAACAAATGAAATTGCCTTGATAATTTCAAAAATTATCAAGGCAGAAAAGTAAACAGCAGGGAAGTACATCCACATACTTTCCTGAGATTTGACAGTTGATGTCGAATACGTCGCCTAGCGGCGACTTCGGCTTGGGTTACGCCACATTTTTGCGTTGCAAAAACGCCCCATATACGAGACCGTTATCCTTAACAACTAAATGCTCAAAAAATCTAACCAAATTGAGCAACCTTTAATTTTTCAATCCATTATAAAGAAGCTTTAATTCAGATAAATAATTTTCTGTTTCTTGTCTTTTCATATATAATATTTTATATTCATAAATAAATATAACTTATAAGTACTGCTAGATAGAGTGTTTATAGCGAGAGGTTGGCAAACATTAAACTTGAATTATCATAATTACAAAATGTAAATAATTTAAAATATTTCTAGAACGAACTTAAAATAATAAAATGAAAAGAATTATCATTTGTGCCGATGGTACCTGGAATCGTCCAGAAGAAAATATTGAAGAAGATTTTCCAACCAATGTATTGAAATTTGCAAGAGGCATTGCACCTAAAGATGCTGAAGGAACCAAACAGGTAGTCTTCTATGATTGGGGAATAGGTTCTTACCACGACAAGTTAAGCGGAGGCGGATTTGGCGCTGGACTTGAAAAAAACGTGATGGACGGCTATCGGTTTCTTGTACATAACTATGAACTCGGTGATGAAATATACCTCTTTGGTTTTAGTCGTGGCGCCTATACAGTAAGGAGTCTTTGTGGTTTAATAAACAATTGTAATATTTTGAAAGGATCTGAATCCAATCGTATTGAAGAGGCTTTTGAACTATACAAAAACGCAGAATATACTCCAATGAGTGATTATTCCATTAATTGGAGAAATAAATATTCTATTGAAGGGAGCAGCATAGTTACTTTTATTGGTGTATGGGATACTGTAGGTGCTATGGGATTACCCTTTTCATTTTTTGGTTTAATAAAAGATCAACATCGTTTCTACGACAACAAATTGGGAAGTAATGTTATTACCGCCCGACACGCATTGTCACTTGATGAAAGAAGAAATGATTTTGAACCCACCATTTGGAAACCCAACGATAATGTTGATATAAAACAAGTTTGGTTTGCTGGTGTTCATAGCGATGTAGGCGGGGGGTATAAAAATGATCCTGACAAAACTACTCTTTCTGATATACCCATGACATGGTTAATCAAGGAAGCTCAATTAGTAGGCTTGGCTTTCGAAGAATTTATATTCGTTTCAGAATTGAACCCAACAGCCAAACAACATGATGAATATAAGGGATTTATGAGATTTTTAGGTAACTATATACGTGTAATTCCAGATGCTGACGTTATTCCAACATTAGTACATTCAAGTGTAAAAAAACGTTATGAAAGTTCCAATTATAAAAGTGCCCCAATTGAAAAGTATATAAATAATTATAACAAATGGCCAACAATTGAAGATTAATAGTGTATAGCTATTGCTCATCTCTTTAACTGTTAGAAAAACTTTTCAATCTTTCCCTGCATTCCATGATTACCTTGCAAGCCACCAGAATGAATTGCAATAATTGTTTCACCCGATTTGAAATAGCCCGTTTTTATTTATTCTGAAATTCCGAACATCATTTTATTTGTGTAAATATAATCGAGTTCAAAACCGTTTAGGGTTTCAAATTCTTTTGTAAAATCTACTAATTCTTTAGTTTGTTTTGTAAATACCATTACATTTGTGGAACTATTTGTCATTTAGCAAGAAATAAAACCGATGCATCTTTATTAATGTTTAATGTTTAATGGCAATCAAACATATTGAACAAGGTCTTTTAATAATTTATATTGGGTTTTCTTTTTAATAAAAAAACAACTTCTTAAAAATGATTAAAATACTATTTGTCTGTATGGGAAACATTTGTCGCTCGCCCTCTGGTGAAGCTGTGATGAATGCAATTATTAAAAAAAATAATTTGCAGAATAGAATCACTTGTGATTCAGCAGGAACAATTGCATATCACTCTGGAGAACCAGCAGACGCACGAATGAAGAAACATGCAATTAAGCGAGGATTTGATTTAACAAGTATTGCTCGTCAAATAAATCTTTTTGATTTTGAGCAATTCGATTATGTAATAACTATGGATGATGAGAATTATAGAAACGTAAAAGCCTTGGATGTTGAAGATAAATATGAACACAAAGTTTATAAAATGATGAGTTTCGGAAATGCTTATACTGAAACAGAAGTTCCAGACCCTTATTACGGTGGTGAACAAGGTTTTGAGTATGTATTAGATTTATTAGAAGATGCGTGTACGGGATTGTTGAAGCACATAATTGAAAAAGGCGATAAGGCAGTAGTGGCACGACCAACAGAACGAATTGACGAAGTAATTTAATTTTTGAATTAACCTCCATAATAAACAACAGTAACGCATTGTTTCTAGTATGTATATTCAATTGCAAAAGAATAGATTATGAGATACAAACTTTGATGGTTTTGTATTAAGTGTTGTAGATTGTGTTAATAATATGCAAAGGTTCAGAATGAAAATAGTAGTATTAATCGTAGTTTTACCTTTTCTAATTTCATGTAGCAATTCAGAAAAAGAGGAGGTGAAAGTAGAACCACAAAGCAAACCGATTTCTTACGTTATTAATCAATCAGATAGTACCGGAATCTTTAATTCTAATTTAATTAAATCGGAGTTAATAAAAATATTTGGCAAAGGGAATATTGATGACCAATCAGAGTGGTTAGACGAAGGTACAGTTGAAGTAATAGTTACACAGCTTTATCCAGAAAGTAAAGATGAAGCAATTCTAACATGGAAAGAGAACGGCTCGCTTGATGGTATAAGGATATCGAGATCTAACTCTCAATGGAGTGTTAACGGATTAAAGATTGGAATGTCTCAAGCTGAATTGTCGAAAGCTAACACAACCGACTTTGAATTTTACGGTTTCGGCTGGGATAACGGTGGCTTTATTTACGATTGGAATAATGGAGCTTTATCTGAGAGCAAAAATAATGTTAGCGTCTATCTAAACATGGATTTTGAAAATTTAGGAAATCAAAATATTGACAAATTTATGGGTGATAATGTTCAGCTCAGTTCTAACAATAAAGATTTACAAAAATTGAAAGTTTTTATCAGTTCAATTGAGCTCAAGTTTTAATAATATCAAAAAAACCCACAAGAATTAACATGTGGGTTTTAAATTTTATCAATATAAATCTTTTTAATTATTACTCTTTAATTTCACTTGCCATTTCCCAGGCTGCCAGAGGAGAAATTTCTGTTTCTGGTACTAGTATTAAATTACTTGTGTCCTTATCAACATCCAATGTATATCGTGTAGATGCTTCTTTAATTACAACTTTCTCTTTCTTGTCATCGGCATAAACTGTATAAAAAAGCATTAAGGTATTTGCCCCAACTACATATGGAGCTTGAATTAATTCGTAAGCTTTCAAAATGCTGTTTTTATCATAAATTTCTTCGGATGATAAAAACAATGTAGAATTTGCATTCATAATATAATATGCATTTTTGTAACTAGGATGCACAATATAATTCCACTTTGCAGTTTTACTATCATCTGTAACCGCTGCATATTCTTTTGCAAGTGTTAGTTTTTTAACCCCAAGAAATCCAGCACTATTATTCCAAACCTTTCTATTTGAGAAAGCCCAAACTTGAGATTTATCATCTGCATTTAGTACCTTCTGAACTACGCTACCATGTTTACCTATTGTTAATGCCATTCCGCTATGTCTAGAAACTATGAAAGCACCATATCTATATTTTTCTGTATCCCTAATTATCATAAATAATTGGTTAGCTTTGCCTGCCCATTCTTGAGGAATAACATTTGCATTAGCTTCCATACTTCTATTTTCAACAGTTAGTACGGTTTTTGTATATTTGTTGTAAATAGAGTAATATCCATCTTCCTGATGCTTAATATAAAATGTTTGCATCGGACTACCTTCCGCAAAACCAAAACCAGTATATACATCCGCTGCTCTAGAATTTGCAGACGTAAGCCCTGCTTGGTCAAACAAATCATCAACAGCATCACCCACTTTTGCTGTTCTAACTTCCAGAGGTATCTGTGTACTTATATTAAAAATTTAAATTTGGTTCTAAATCTACGTTTGTTGGAAGTGGTTTTGTTGGGTCGCTTCTTGCACCAGTATCAGTTTCCACCAAAGAAATACTATTTAAATCAACAGTGTCATTAAACTTGCAAGGTGGTGCCGAAAGACAATCATCAAAACTTTTTTTAAGTTCATTTCTAAGATTTGCAAGATTTGATATTTGGCTAGTTAGCTTTTCCTTTTGTTTTTCAAACTCTTTGGGTAATGATTTAAGATTTTGCATTTCTGCTTTTAAACCATCAACGTTAATACCTGGAATTTTAATGTTAAGTTTTTTAAGTACGGGTTTAAGAGCTTTCCCCACCCACTTATTAATTACATCTGTAACTTTCTTAATGTATTTCTTCCCAACATTTAACGCTTTTTTGAGAGATATATCTACCCCAATTCCCAAAACTTTTTTCTTAAATCGTTTATTAAGAACTTTATCAATTTTCCTAGCTACTTTATCTGCTTTTTTGAAGGCTTTATCAATTTTATATACCGCTTTCTTAACTGGTTTAACTTTAGATTCTAATTTAGAGATTGATGCAGAAATTTTTTCTAATTCTGTTATGCTATTATTAATGTCTTCTAAACCACTATTTACTTTTAACAATTTAGCATCTGCTTTACTTGAGTTTTGTTCAAAAGCGGAAATAGCAGTTTGATCATTTGAATTTGCAACACATGTAGCAGCTTTGCTATAGTTTACTTTGGTAGCAAAAATAGCATGATTTATATCTGTCAATTTTCTTTCAATTGAATATACTGCTTCGTTTACAACGTAGGCACCATTAAGTGTTGGTCCAAGAGTGGATTTCTCTAAATCCTGAACAATTAAATTAGCATTTTTAAGTTTACTCTCCACTTGACTTAATGTGGTACCCAAAACAATTGCTGGGGTGCCAATAATTGGAAGCCTTTGAAATACTGAAATTACATTAGAAGTTCTTTTAACCTCACTATTTAATTTGCCAATATTATCAGAAACTGACTTTGTATCTTTCAAAATGTTACGTGCGCCTTTTGCTTTAATATTAAGTGCTTTAAATCTTTTCTCAGTTTTTTTAATCTCTAAATAAGTTTTATCAATATTTGAAGCTAGTTTTTTTGACTCTTCACCAGGGAATTTATCTATTTTTATTTTACTAAGATCTGTTGGAACTGGATAAGGAATAAAAGCTTTCTTAGTTTCGGAATCTAATAAATACCATTCTGCTGATTTAACTCCATGTTCAATCCACATAAGAACATTACTTCCATTCTTTGATGAACCACTACTTAAAGCAATTACTTTTCCATTTTCATTAAAAATATTGTAGCGTCCATTTCCGAGATGTTTAAAATAAAAATTTTGGGCGGCATTATTTGTACTCTCCCATACACCAATATTTGTTCCGTTTCTGTATCCATTATTTTGGCACTACTGGGAAGTTTGTGAAAGAGATAAAAATAATTTAAGTTTAGTAATGAATGATAAAACACTATA
>JAQICK010000450.1 GCA_027858595.1 Melioribacteraceae bacterium | reverse complement strand
GAGTTATTGTTCTCAATAACTTCATCGTCTTTGAAAGCTATGACAATTCCTTTTGTTTCTACTTCTGGAATAAACTGTGCAGTCCAGCCAATTCCTTCTTTTTTCATTTCAATTTCTGTAGTGCTCAATAGGTCAATGTCATATTGATATACTAGCATTTCAACAGAGTTGGATTCTGATAGCTTGGTTGAGTCCGCTAAAAATTTCACTAAAATAGGTTCTGTAATTTGTGGCTTATTTGGTTCAAAAGAAAAGGTACCATCGTAATCAATCTTTTGACATCCGCCCAAAAATATTGCAAGTGTTAGTAATGTAATAATTAGCTTATTCATTGTTATCCTTTTTGTATGAAAATATATTTTATTATTCCAATAATAAATATTTTAATTGAATAGAACAAAATATTTGAAGTCTGAATTTTGGATTTGAACTATTTAATAATATCTTAGGAACTTCTAAATCAGAATTTATCTCTTAAATTTCGAAAATATTATTTGGGTTAAAATGAAGAATAATAAACTTATCATTGTAATAACAGTCTCGATTCTTGTTGGTTTAGCATTTACTAATTGTAGCCCTCAATTGGAGGAGAGTGTGAGTATAATTCCAAAACCAAGTAAAATTAGTAGCAAGGATGGAACATTCAGAATCAATCAAAACACTTTAATTTTAATTAGTGATTCTACAGATTTAAGTTTCAGAACTGCTAATTATTTTAATGATGTACTAAATAATGCGGTTGGTTACAAACTTGAAATAAGGGATAAAAAAAGCCCGAATGATAGCGCAATAATATTAGAGTATATCTATTCTAGCAAACTAGGGCAAGAAGGTTATTTGTTTAGCGTCAACAATAATGGAGTTAGAATTAGTGGAGATTATGTTGGACAATTTTATGGAATTCAAAGTTTGCTTCAGTTGTTGCCTCCAGAAATATACAGTAAAAAAGTTCATGAAAACTTAGAGTTGACAATACCATTTGTTGAGATAGAAGATGTTCCTAGATTTGAATGGCGTGGAATGCACTTGGATGTTTGTCGACATTATTTCCCTGTTGAGTTTATCAAGAAATACATCGACTATTTAGCAATGCACAAAATGAATACTTTCCATTGGCATTTAACAGAAGATCAGGGTTGGAGAATAGAGATTAAAAAATATCCAAAACTATCAGAAGTAAGTGCATACAGAAATGAAACAATTATTGGTCATCATAATACAAATCCTCAAAAATTTGATAAAAAAAAGTATGGCGGAATTTATACTCAAGATCAGATTAGAGAAGTAGTACAATATGCTTCGGAGAGGTTTATTACGGTAGTCCCAGAAATTGAATTGCCAGGGCACTCTGTTGCTGCTTTAACCGCTTATCCAGAGCTTTCCTGCACTGGAGGACCATTTGATGTGCGTACTTCTTGGGGAATATCAAATGAAATTTATTGTGCTGGGAATGAAAAGACTTTTAAATTTTTAGAAAATGTACTTTCAGAAGTAGTAGAATTATTCCCATCAAATTATATTCATATTGGTGGTGACGAAGCTCCTAAAGATAGATGGCAAGATTGTGATAAATGCCAGGAACGAATTAAAAAAGAAGGGTTGCACGACGAACATGAATTGCAAAGTTATTTTATTACACGTATAGAAAAATTTCTTAATTCCAAAGGAAAGCAAATTATTGGATGGGATGAAATCTTAGAAGGCGGTTTAGCTCCAAACGCAGCGGTTATGTCGTGGCGTGGCGATGAGGGTGGAATAGAAGCAGCAAAATCGAAACACAAAGTTGTCATGTCGCCTACAACTCATTGCTATTTTGACCATTATCAAACAGAGAATACTGAAAGTGAACCACTTGCAATCGGTGGATTTCTACCATTAGAAAAAGTTTATTCATTCAATCCAGTTCCT
Organism: Melioribacteraceae bacterium; assembly: GCA_027858595.1. Taxonomy (GTDB): domain Bacteria; phylum Bacteroidota; class Ignavibacteria; order Ignavibacteriales; family Melioribacteraceae; genus 1-14-2-50-31-20. The sequence goes on along the minus strand of JAQICK010000450.1, from coordinate 474 downwards.
TCAGAATTAACAAGTGAAGAAGGCGAATATATTATTGGTGCTCAAGGAAATGTTTGGACTGAATATATGCCTACATCAAATCAAGTGGAGTATATGGCGTTCCCAAGAATGTCCGCAATGTCTGAAGTTGTTTGGACTGAAGACTATAATAAAACTTTTGCTGATTTCCAGAATAGAATGAAAAAGCATTATAAACGACTAGATGCTATTGGAACAAATTATTATAGATTAGTTGATTAAATTTGGGCTAATAAAATTAGGATATTTATGAAAGAAGTAACATTAGGAATTGATATTGGTGGTACCAACACTGTGTTTGGTGTAGTTAATAATAAGGGAACAATCATATTTAAAGATTCCATTCCAACAAATGGAATGGAGCCTGCAAGTTCTCTTTTTGAACGACTCTTTGAAAAGTTTAATAATAGTTTTCAGCATTATTCTAAAGAATATAAAATTATTGGAATTGGAATG
>JAQICK010000197.1 GCA_027858595.1 Melioribacteraceae bacterium | reverse complement strand
GGATAGTTTAGGTGTTCAACTTTCAACGCCAATTGTAGGAGAAACAATTTCAATAGATGAAACCTTGATTACAGATAGATGGTGGGAAAAATTAATAGAGAATAAATTAGCAAATAGTGTTTCAGTAAAATAAAAATTTAGCATATTGTCATTTCGAACGAATGTGAGAAATCTCACATAAATAAAAAGATTTCTCACCCCAAAACGGGTTCGAAATGACAGCCCCTATATTTTGCAATAATTTTAATAACTAGACGGAGGAAATTATGAGTAGAAATAAACATTGGACAGCCGAGAATATTCCAAATCAAAAAGGGAAGATAGTAATCGTAACTGGCTCCAGTAGTGGAATTGGATATGAAGCGGTTAGAGTGCTTGCTAACAAAGAGGCAAAAGTAATTATTGCAGTTAGAAATTTGGAAAAAGGCGAGAACGCAAAGACCAAAATTCTAGCTCAGAATAAAAATGCTGATGTAGAAGTAATGAGAATTGATTTGTCCGACTTATCATCCGTAAAATTATTTGCTGAAGAATATAAAAGTAAGTTTGTTAAACTTGATATACTAATCAACAACGCAGGTGTAATGATTCCTCCCTACTCCAAAACAAAGGATGGATTTGAATTACAATTTGGGACAAACCATTTAGGACATTTTGCATTAACACTTCAACTGATTGATTTAATTAAAAGCACCACCAGTTCCAGAATTGTAACTGTTAGTAGTGGTGCACACAAATTTGGAAACATTAATTTTGATGATCTCAATTGGGAAAGCAGAAAATACAAACCGATGCGTTCATATGGCGATAGCAAAATTGCAAATCTTTATTTTACATCGGAGCTATCAAAACGACTTGCGGATAAAAACATTTTGGTAACTGCTGCACATCCTGGTTGGACTGCAACAGATCTTCAACGTCATTCCGGAGTTTTTGAATTTTTAAATGGATTCTTTGCAATGTCAATTGAACAAGGAACTTTACCAACTTTGAGAGCCGCAACAGATTTAAATGCAAAAAGTGGCGATTATTATGGTCCACATGCTTTTGGTGAGTGGAGAGGATACCCAATACTTGTTCAACCAAATACTTTGGCAAAAGATGAAACAATAGCAAAAAAATTGTGGAATGTTTCGGAAGAGTTGACTAAAATTAAATTAAATTGAAAGCATGGCAATGTTTCACGTCAAGATGGACGCGTTCAACTATATTAATTTAAACAATTCTGCTACATATATGCTTGGCACTCTTGGCTTAAGAGTGCTAGGCATTTGTTTTGGTTTTGATTCCTTTTGAAGACAATTTAATAGTTTTTATCAACAACTGATTTAATTTTTTGTTGAGAAGCGACGAATTATTTAATAATTCCAATTGTTTTCACCTTCTCCAAATCATTGATTTATACTCAGCTATAAAATAGCCCCCAAATTGTAGTATATTTAAGAACACTTAGTAAAAAAAGGTTAATTTAAATTGATGTCAAATAAAACGAAGCAAAAATTCTATATATCAATTACAATATTCATTTTATCATTTATGATGTTGATTTCATGCTCTTCTGTAGATTATTTAAACAACATAAATAATTCCGATGTGTCTTTTTATGAAAAACGAAGTGAAATCAGCATAGTTACTTATAACATAAAAGCAATTTACGATAAACAAGAAAATGAAGTTGATAGTCTTGTTGAGTTTATCAAAAATGCAGACTTTGATTTCGTTGTCTTTCAAGAATTATTTGATGAAAGCACACGAGATGAAGTAGTTGAAAAATCAAAAAACCATTACCAAACCATAATTTCAAGAGTAGACTATAATAGATCTCCAGAATTTCTGTTTCAGGATGCTGGTCTATTTTTAATGAGTAAATATCCAAGAGTTGATTTATCCGAAATTGATTTTGGTAAGGACATAAATAATTCCAATGGTGTAATTCATAAAGTCCTCGAAAAAGAATGGTCAAAGACAAATGATTTTCTAGCAAATAAGTCTGTGCTCGGAACACTATTTAATATAAATGATTCAACACAATTGTTTTTATTTACAACTCACGTGCAAGCAATTGGAACTCGTGAACACAAGCTTTTTCAGCTTGATCAAATTTATAATTTTATAAATACTTCTGTAAAGATTGCTAGCGGTTCTGGGAAAATTACTAATTCGGAAAATTTAGCCGTTTTGCTTGCCGGTGATTTTAATAGCGACGCATACAACCAAGAACGGTTTAATGTATTTATAAAACATTTGGGTTCACCACGAGATTTGCACAAAGAATTTCATGGTACAAATCAAGAATATACTTTTGCGTTTAGATCCCGAAAGGCTTCAAGACGCTTTGATTATTTTCTTGCTTACGATAGGCTCGAGAATCTGAATCTAAAAAAGATTAAAGTTAAATCAATTGGGGTTGATAATGTAAAAGTTGACTCGATAAGTATTTCAGATCACTTTCCACTAAAAGCAACATTATTACTAAATTAGGAATAAAATGAAAATTAATGCAATAATAACAGGTTCAACAGGAATGGTTGGAGAAGGTGTTTTGCATCAATGTTTACAAAATCAAAACGTTGAATCAGTCCTCGTAATAAATAGAAAATCTTGCGGAGTAAATCATCCAAAATTATCAGAAATAATCCACAAAGATTTTATGGATTTATCTTTAATTGAAGAGAAACTCACTGGATACAATGCTTGCTATTTTTGTTCTGGGGTTTCATCTATTCGAAAAAAGGAAGAAGAATACACTCGCCTAACTTATGAGCTAACCTTAAATTTTGCTAACACTTTAGTCAAGTTAAATCCTGATATGACATTTACATATGTTTCGGGTGTTGGAACTGACAGCTCAGAAAAAGGAAAAAGTATGTGGGCACGTGTTAAAGGTAAAACAGAAAATGATTTGATGAAACTTCCATTTAAAGCAACATATATGTTTAGACCTGGATATATTCAGCCTATCAAAGGATTAACAAATGCTTATAAGGCTTACTCTTTTCTTTCTCCTTTTTATCCAGTTTTTGAAAAAATATTTCCAAAATATGTTGGTACTTTAGAAGAACTTGGGAATTCTATGATAAGCGTTACTCTAAATGGGTACGCAAAAAATATTTTGGAGTGTGTTGATATTAGAAACACTGGAAAATAGAATTAATTTATTAGCTGAATTTTAAGAAATAAATCTACTTTTCAATTCATGATTTGGAATCATGCAAACTTCCCTTTTACCAAATATGGAATATCTGTGTTTTGCTAGTTGTTTGTATAAATAATTACGAAATTTAATTGGTAGGATTTTAAATATAAATAAAAGTCTCCAATGCCCGCTTAAATCATCTATTATTTCAAAAACAGCTTCTGAATGGGTAAAACAATTATCATTTTTTATTAGAACAATTGTGTCATTATCCCATTTTGATTTTAAGTGTTTTGAAATTATTTTTTTTCCAAAAGAACTTTGCCTTGTGGTGAATATAAATTTTTGTTTTTTATCTCGTTTTATAATAAAGTTAACTGCAGCATTACAAAAATTGCACACTCCATCAAAAATTATTACTTGCTTGTTCTCCACTACTCTCCCAAATATGTTTTATGTTTTTCAAAAAGATTCCTAAAATTTTTCTGCTATACTCAATTAAATGTTGAAGATACGATGTGTCTTTTTACAAATATTTTCTCACATCAACAGACTGCATTCCTGCACGCTCCGCAGCCTCTAAGCCAAAATCGCCATCTTCAAATACAAGGCAATCTTCTGGTGAAACATTCATTTGCTTTGCACACTCCAAAAATATATCTGGATTTGGTTTTGCAGGAATATTGTTTTTAGATGTTAAAACTGGATAAAATAAATCCAATATTCCTATTGAGTTTAATGATGTGTGCACATTATATTCCGATCCACCAGAAGCAACAGACATTGGCATTAAATTTTTATTTTTAATTGCAACATCTACGACAGGCTGAATTGCTTTAGCTGTTTTTATTGACTCATGTGTAAAATGTTTTTTGGCTTTTCCAATTTTTTGAAAATCAAGATTGTCATTAAATTTTTCATTGTACATTTGAACAATTTCCGGCAATGGAGCTCCTTTAAGGCTATCTATAAATTCATGAGGAAATTCACGTCCGTTTATCTCAAATGCTTTTTTCCAAGCTTCCATGTGCAAAGGCATTGTGTCAACTAATGTTCCGTCGCAATCGAAGATAAGAGCTTTTATATTTTTGGGTATTTTTCTCATTTTTTTTAGTTTATTGATTGTTTTTTAACGGGAAGCATATGAAAAGCAAGCGATTTCGAATCACAAATCTTTCATGTTACAAGGAAGTTCAAACGGACTACAAGCCTTGATATTACTATTATCTCGCTTATTTTTTATATACATTGTTGGCAATAGTTATTTTTGTTTTTCCTTTTAATTCTTCAAATATTTCTCTGTCTGCTAATGTAAACAACAACATTTCGAGTTCATATGGTTTTGATTTTTCACCATAAATTTCCTTTGTGTTTTCTTTGATGAAATTGCAAAATTCAAAGTAAGCTTTCTGTTGCGACACGTATAATTCAACTTTGTCAGCGTATTCAGAAATATGTGAAATATTTACTATTGTATTCATATCGAAATCAGATATTATTCTGTTTCTTCCACTTGGCATCGGAAAATATTTTTCCTTTAATCCCTCTTGATTTTCACAAGTTAGAATTAACCAATTTAGAGTATAAATTACTCTTGAATCATAAATAACAAAGTTGTCAGGGTCAGCAAATGAAGAAAGTTTTGAAAGAGAAGAAATCGTGCTAAAAGAGTCCAATGACAATCTACGTTTATCAAGTTGCTTTTTGAATTTTTGAATTTTTTCAATATTCCGCTCAGTTGGCTTAAAACCTCTAATTCCTCCCCAATTGTTTATTATCCAAAAGTCAATTGAAATTGAATCAGAATTACTTGCATATTTTTCCTTTAAAATCCATTTAAGCTTAATGTTCTGTTCAAATGGATTATCTTCGGCAGAAAGTTGTTTAGATTCTGAAGAATTAAATATCTCATCAGAAACATCGAAATTATAGTCAAACCGTTTTTTTAAGTCGATTTGATTACTGTATTCCTTTAGCTTTTCAATTACGTTCTTCATTTTCTGATTACTGCCAACATCCCAATACACCCATTGTGTATAGCATGACTTTATGTTATAAATTACAATATATGCTACGAAATAAATCGTTTATCCAGCTATTGCTTTTCTTACAAAACCATCTGCTTTTTCTAGGCGATTTTTTGCGGCTTCCAAATCTACATTTGCAAGAATCATAACCAATACTGTTTTAACCTATCCGTTACTTTCATTTAATCTCGTCTATATTTCTAATTTTCGCAAATGTCGCATTGTTTCTCTTTCAACTTGTTCAAATTCAGGTAAATCCTTTATTTGGTCTTTCATAGATTTTTGCCACCGAGCTTTATATTGTGGTAAACGTTGTTCTAATTTTACGAAAAAATCCGAAGCATTTATATCTTTATTTTTGCACTTTTCTATAAATTCATTCAGATAAAAATCTGTTTCTAATCCATATATTTCTGTTAAATACCAGATATCATAAAAATCTCTTGCTTGCATTCGCTGCATAACAGAACGCATTTTCTCAACAAGAATTTCTTCAAGTGAGTAGCAAAGAAGTTTGTGTTCATCTTGGTCTGTAAAGGTAAGAAAAACATCTTTATCTATTGGAGCAAATTGTAATATTTCGCTTCTGGATATATCAACTTTTACTCGTTTGTTTGTACCCATTCCACCAAGCGGACCGAGATAACTGATATAAAAATTTATTCCGCCATCAGAGTGTTCATTGTTATCAAGAATTTCTAATGGAATATTTGCTTCTTCTTTTACATACTCAAAAATTTCCTTGAAGTAATTAAATATTTGCTGATTTGAAATGCTGTCGTCTAATAAGGTAAAATCTAAATCTTCTGAAAAACGATAATGTTCAAAATAAACCTTTTTCAAAACTGTTCCACCCTTAAAGACAATTGCTTTGGAAATTTTATTGTGAAAAGCGATACCTTGTAAAATCCAAGATAAAATATAATCCTTTTCTATTTGCCAGCGATTCAGGGTAAAGACAAATATATAAATTGGCTGCCCTCCAAATATGCCAATATATAGTCCTCCCCATGTTAAACTTGAGTTAGTTTAATTTTTGTGTTTTGTATGTTTTTTTA
>JAQICK010000208.1 GCA_027858595.1 Melioribacteraceae bacterium | reverse complement strand
AGAGATGGGAATTTCTTTGCAAAGTTCTATTATTGCTTCCTGTGCAAATAGAGTTTGGCTAAATCCATTTTCTTTTAATTTTTGACTTACAGATTTATTACATCCTCTAATAACAACTTTTTTAGTTTTGGATAGATTTTTGATTATGGACGTAAAGTTGTCTGTATTATAAAAACTACCACCATTCAACCAGATGCTTTTTCTACCAATTTTAATAATTGATACTTTGTCATCTCCTTGAATATTAGTCCAGCTAAGTGGTAAGCCGATGGAAGGTTTTAAATCACTCTTAATATGATATATTTCTTTATACAAAACTTAATAATTATTCTGAAATTCTTTTAGTAAAGATAAGTAAATTAAGATTACAAAAAATTCTATGTGGAACTATGCGGCAAAAACTAAAAATCTATCTTTTAATTATCGTTTTAATAAACTTTAATTCTCTTTTATCTCAAGACTTGACAGATAACTGGAAACTTATTAAAACGGATGATATTTCGAATCTCTTTATTGACCCTTTAAAAATTGTGGAATATGGCAATGAGATTTCTGTTTGGGCATTTGAGAGATTAATGAAGCCAAGAGTATTAGAAAAGAACGAGAAAATTTTTTCAATTAAAACCCACTATCTTTTTAACAAAATGAAAAAAAGATATGCTGAAATTGGGATAATTTATTATGATGCAAAGGGTGGAATTGTAAATAGATCTTCTAAGTCAAATCTTAATAGCGGACCTTCTGCGTTTATGATGCCAATTTCTGCCAATATTAATACAGAGATTGTATATAAAGAAGTAATTTCTTATTTGATTACAGGAGATTTATCTGAGGTTGAAGAAATAAATAATAATGAGATAGAAAAACTAATTGTTAGAACTGAACCAGAAAACATTAAAGATAATGAAAAAACTATAAATCTGAAACCGAATGCAAATGATATAGATATGGTTTCAGATAAAAATATTACTATAAACAATAATTCAATAAAGTCAGTAACCGCGAAAGATATAAGTTCCTCTGAGAAAGTGAATTTATCTAAAGAGAGTTGGAATGAAATTCCTAAAATAGAAGAGAGATTAGAACTTGCCGAAAAGCCCAGTTTTGTCCCAATCTCCAAATCGAAAGAATTTGATAAGATAATAATAGACGATTCAATTAATATTGATAATTCTAAGCAAAAATATAATTTGAGTAATGAAAGAGCTCTCAAGAATGCAATTTTTACAGATGGAAATCTATACTGTTTTCAAGTTTCATCGTGGAAAACTAAATCGTATGCAGATAGGGAAGTAAATAAGCTAACTTCAAAAGGTTACAAATCTTACCTTGTTTCTGTTAAGCCTAAACATAAAAATAGTATCTGGCACAGAGTAAGAGTGGGTTATTTTTCATCTCTACAAGAGGCTAAAGAAACTCAGAGAGAAGCTAAAAGAAAATAACTAATAATATTAATTTTTTGGTCAAAACTTTTTAATAAAAGGTAAAAAAGTCTTGACAACAGGGAAAGATTTTATTATGTTCACGACGATTGTTGTAGAAATACAACAAACACATCAAGCTGGATAGGTTGTGCCCTCTACCTATCCAGCTTTCCCTTTTTAAAAAGGCTCTTTCTAAAACAAAATTAAAAGATATCCGAAAAACTTCGAGTTTGATTTAAACCAATTCCATTTATTATTTGTCAAAAGATAGTATTCTTATTTCCATTGGTGGATAACCAATATTTAATTAGATTTGCACGCTAAAAAATTTTTAATGCTTTATTTCTTGGAGGCTCAATAGATGAAATTTACTCTTCTTACAATATTAATAATATTCATTTCAATAAATAGTAATTTAATAGCACAAAAAGGTTCAGGTAATTCTAAGATTGGAAATGGTTTAGGAATTATTGGGATTGTAAAAGATACTCAATCCGAAAAGACTATCGAATATGCCAATATTGTTATTCTTAAAACTGATGATAGCACACAAGTAAGTGGTGGAGTAACAAATACTGAAGGTGAATTTAATATTACTGGAATACGACCTGGTAATTATATTGCAAAAATTAGCTTCATCGGATTTGAAGCAACTTACGTTGATGATATTATTCTAAGCAGAACAAACAGATTATTAGATATAGGTGAAATTCATATTCAACCTGCTTCTTACCAACTTGAGGATGCAAAAGTTGTTGCAAATAAAACTCCTATTGAATATAAGATAGACAAAAAAGTTATAAATGTAAGCGAGCAAGTAACTACAATTTCTGGAAGTGCTGTAGATGTACTGGAAAATGTTCCATCTGTTCGTGTCGATATTGAAGGAAATGTTTCACTACGTGGAAGCGGTAGTTTTACACTTTTAATTGATGGGCGACCTTCTGTGCTTGATGCAAGCGATGCTTTAGAGCAAATACCAGCAAGTGCAATAGATAAAATTGAGATTATTACAAATCCTTCAGCAAAGTACAATCCAGAGGGTGTTTCCGGAATAATTAATATTATTTCCGAAGAGAATCAACTTGAGGGATTTAGTGGTATTATTAATGCTAATGTTGGACTGGATGAAAAATATGGAGGCAATTTTACAACTACTTATCGTACAAAAAATCATTCCTTTAACATAGGTGCGAATTATAATACTCGGTATTTTCCTGGAACTTCGGATGAGAGTAGAATGACATTTAACGATACAGATACTTCATATTTGCACTCAATTGGAGAAAGCAATAGAGGAAGAACTGGGTGGAGTATTCGGGGTGGTGGTGATTTAAATCTATCCCAAAATGATGTTTTAGGATTTTCGATGAGATATGGTGATAGAACTTCGGAAAGAACTTCGGATATTAACTTCCATAATTATACTGCACCAGCAACGAAAGATTTATATTATAAAAGTAATAATATTAGAGAAAGAAGTGGGGCATTTTTCTCATCTAATTTAAATTATAAACACACTTTTGGTGCTAATCAACACAAGATATATGCTGAGGCTATGTATCAAAAAAGAAACAGTGATGAGAGTACCATTAATGAATATATTGAAAGTGATGGCACAATTTCTAGCGGTAGAAAAAATACTGAAATAGGACCAGGTGAAAGATTTAGACTTAAAGTTGATTATACTTACCCTATTTCAGAAGATTCTAAATTTGAAACTGGTGCTAAACACGAAACAAATTTATCGCAAGACGATACAAAGAGTTTCATTTTTGACGCAACAAATTTAGATTATCAATTTGAAAATGAATATAGTTACATTATTGATTACACCCGAAATATTTCAGCATTGTATGGAATTTATTCTGGAATGATAAGTAATGTTGGATATCAAGCCGGACTAAGGGGTGAATATACTTATCGTGAAATTGATTTAGTCGATTCCAACCAAACAACTTTAATTGATAGAATTGATTATTTCCCAACAATTCATGCTACGTACAAGTTAAATGAAATTCAACAAATTATGGCAAGTTACACAAGCAGAATTAGAAGACCACGTGGTTGGTACCTAGAGCCATTTGATGTTTGGCAAGATGCTAACAATATTCGTAGAGGAAATCCTAATTTGGAACCCGAATATATTGACTCGTACGAACTAGCTTTTTTAACTGATTGGGGTGAAAGTTTAATTTCCGTGGAAGGATATTATAGAATTAGAAATAATAAAATTGAAAGTATTCGTTCAGTTTATGATAAAGATGTTACAATTAGAACATATGATAATGTAGGAAATGATTATTCTTTTGGAACAGAGTTTATGATTAATACCGATCTCATAAAATTATGGAATATAAATTTTATGAGTGATTTATATCACTATAGAGTTGAAGGGAATTATGATGAAATTGATTTTTCAAGAGAAAATTTTAATTGGTCAATACGTTTAAACAATACATTTCAAATATTTGAATCCACAAAATTACAAATTAATTCCCGGTACAATAGTGCAAGTATCTCAGCACAGAATGAAATGGAAGGATTTTTTAGTACAAATATTGCAATACGTCAAGATTTATTTGACAAAATGCTCTCTCTTTCATTACAAGTTCGGGA
>JAQICK010000413.1 GCA_027858595.1 Melioribacteraceae bacterium | reverse complement strand
TTCTCGTAATATAATCGTTTTTTGTTCACCACTATAACGCTTTCTTTCTAGCATGGAATACTCCTTCTTTACTCTTACGTAAATTTATGAAATTCCATTTCCATCTGAAGCTTTACAGTATTGTGTTCTTTTTAGGAAGTGCAATCTCTGGAATTAGCGATTACTAAAAATTTTATTCTTCTAATAACATAACATTTTAAAATATTACTGGTTCTCTTTTTCCATTTGCAGAGTAACTTTAAAAAGAGAACCTTCGTTTTCTTTGCTCTGTACGGTAATGCTTCCATTGTGGAAGTCAACAATTTTTTTAACAAGAGCTAATCCTAAACCTAACCCTTCATAATTACGTGAGTAGCCTTCACTTCCTTGACGAAAATCGTCAAAGATAGAACTTAATTTGTCCTCGCTAATACCAATGCCTGTATCCTCAATAGAAATAATAGCACATTTTTTATTTTCGAAATATTCTGTGGCTAAACTTATAGTAATACTTCCAAAATTCGTATAATTAATTGCATTGTTTAGTAGCTGAAAAACTACCTCTGTCATAAAGTGCTGATCAGCATTAATAGATATATCCTCCTCGCTTCTATTGAAGTGAACCAATAGTCCGCGGATCTCGTAGGAGTTTTTACATGAAGTAATAACATCACTAATAATATTTTCTAAATTGATTAAATGCCATTCTGGTTTTACATCCTCGCTTTCAAGAATAGAGTATTCAAGTAGTACTTTTAATGTATTCAATAATCGTTTTCCACTTACTGTTATTGAATGTGCCATGTTGCTTAGCATTACATCATCTATTTCTTCTTCAAGAAGTTTTGAAAATCCAAGTATTCCAACTAATGGTGTTCGTAATTCGTGACTAATATTTGCTAGGAAAAATCCTTTTAATCTATTTAGTTCTTCGGCACGTTCTTTTGCTTTACGTAAATCTTGCTCCATTTTTTGACGAGCACTTAAATCAAAAATAATTGAAAAAATATATAATTCTCCTTCAAATAAAATAGTTTTGCTAGAATTTTGAACAGGAATTCTAGTCCCATCTTTCCTAATTAAATTGTTTAATAACATTCTTACATCAGAACCCCTCTGAGTATCTCCTTGAGCAGCAAAATAGTTTTTCTCAATAATTTCTTTCGATGATTCTAAAAGATCATTTTGGTTTGCACAAATTAATTCATTATAAGAATATCCAAAAAGGGAACAGCATGCATTATTTGCATCAATTATTTCTCCAGAATCTACACTCACAATAATTATTGCCTCTGGTGAACTATCAAAAATTAGTTTAAATCTGTTCTCACTTTCAATCAGTCTAGCACTAATTTTTTCTCGATGATCTTTTTCAACATTAAATTTTTGTTCAGCCACCTTTAGTGATGTATCAAGAATTTTGTTTGAATGTGCCAATTCTCTTTGTACCTGTCCCATAGCTAAATGAGTTTTAATGCGAGCAAGTGTTTCAGTTTTATTTATAGGTTTCGAAATAAAATCTATAGCTCCAACTTTTAATCCTGTTTTAATATGTTCAGGGTTTGCAAGCGAGCTAATAAAAATAACTGGAATGTTTTTTGTCTCTTCATCTAATTTAAGAATTTTACAAAACTCAAATCCATTAATGCCAGGCATATGAACATCTAACAAAATGATATCAGGGTTAAATACTTTTACTAAGTTTAAGCCGTCTAAACAGTTTTCGGTAGTATATACTTCATATTCTACCGACAGAAATCGTTTAAAGTATTTTAAATTTATTTCTTCATCGTCGGCAATAAATATTTTGTTCAGTTTTTCAAAATTGGTCATGATTAGATTTTTAATTAAATTTTAACATAAGTTACTTTTTAAATAGTACTACTAAAGTATCGTAAGTTATTTTCGAAATTTATGTGTAAATATATAGAAAAAAAAATTTGAAGTGTTTTTTTATTGTGTAATAAATATTTGGAGTATCATGAATACTGAAACAAGTGAGTTGGGAAAAACGACTTTAGAAGCGTTTCGAAACATTAAAAATTTGCCCACAATACCAAAAGTGGTTTTGGAGGTAAATGAAATGCTTAGAAACCACACGGGCGATATGGCTCGCCTAACCGAAATAGTAGGAAAAGACCAAGGTTTGACTACAAAAGTTTTAGCTGTTGCCAACTCACCGCTTTACGGATTGCCCAAAAATGTTGCTTCTTTAGAATTTGGAATAATGCTGCTTGGGATAGGAGAAATATCAAACATTGTAACGGCTCTATCTTTAGCTCAGATAGTAAGGGGAAATGATTCAGAGGACTTTGATTATTTGAAATTTTGGACTCACTCTATGTTGGTTGGAACTGCTTCTAAAGATATTGCTAAGAGATTAGGTTTTGGAGAAATAGCTGGGGACGCCTTTGTTGCTGGGATGCTTCACGATATAGGAATTCAATTAACTTCCAGATATTTTCCAACAGAATTTAAAAAGATAATATCAATAGTTAATGATAGTGATATGGATTATTATCAAGCGGAGCAAGAAGTTTTAGGAGTTACGCACGAAGATATAGGGCACTTTATGATTACTAAGTGGAACTTACCTTCAAATTTATCAGAAGTAATTGGTTATCATCACCGTCCATCAAAATTGGGTAAAGAAAACATTGTGCTAAACATTATTCATCTTGCAGATACAATGACAAAAATGTTTGATATTGGTAACTTTGCTTGGGATTCAGGTGTGGAATTTGATGAATCGATAATTACTACTCTTGGTTTTGCAAATAGATCAGAAATAGAAGAATTTATTGAGGAATACTTTTTAGTGTTCCAAGATACTGCCAGCACAATTAAACTATAACTTTAGGAATACATATGCACTCTATTTTTTCAACAGAAATAATAGTTAGACCAGACGATATTGATTTAAATAATCACGTACACTTTACAAAATATCTCGATTATTTTCTTGCAGCACGCTACGACCAAATGGGAAGATGTTATAAACTTTCGATGGAAGAATTTATTAAAATGGGATATAATTGGGTGGCTTCAAATATGAGCATTAATTATAAAAGAGCTTTAAAACTAGGCGATGTTGCGGTTGTAAAAACTCAGCTAGATTCTTTTAACGGTGCTCAAGTTAAGGCAAATTTTTGGATTCATAGTTGTCAAGTTTCACAAGGTTGTTTACAAAAACCCGTATAATAATGTTGCTTCAAAGTTATTAATTTTGTTTTAAAATCCAAAGGATTTTGGATAAAAAGCTCCGGTTTTAATTCATACCATTTTTCAATAGCATTAAAAGGAGTTTTTACATTTAGCTCTTTTCTGACTCCTCCATGTCTTCTGTA
>JAQICK010000017.1 GCA_027858595.1 Melioribacteraceae bacterium | reverse complement strand
TTGTGATTTGAAACTTCAACAGAAATTCTTCTTTTTCCTCTTGTTTCATACTTTAATTCAACTCCACTCTTTGATTCCCACCATTTTAGTAATTTAGGAATAGATGTAACCCAAATATTTTGAGAGTGCATGTAATTTGTTATATCTTTGAATATACCTCTGTTTTGTGGATTTAGCTGATACTTATTGTGAACTTTAAGAGCATACATTCCACCCTCAAAAACCATCCTATCTATATCTTCAAAATAAGTGTATTTTTGAAATTTTGGTTCTTTTAATCCAAAATTCTCTATTATTACAATGTCATCACGGGAAGTATTTGTTAAAATAAAAAGTTCTTTTCCATCAAGTATAAGTTTTTTTGGCACCGATCTATCAGTAAGAGAGTCAGTAATAATAAATTTAATGTTTTCTTCAGCTAATATATCAAGCGTTGCTTTATCGTAATATCCATAATAAGGAGTAATTCCTATAAGAGGTTTATTAACAATTTTTGCTAATGAGTCGCGAACGTATGTAATTTCGGCTTTTTGAATAGCTTTTTGGTTTAAATCAGATTTTGTACTGTATAAATCTTGAATATCTCCTAAATAAATTATTGGAACAATATCACTAATTTTAGCTAGATCAGACGTTACTTTAGGATATTTTAGAAGCAAATCTTCTTCAATAATGACAATTGATTCTTTGTTGAAGGATTTAATAGTACTTTTTACCGCATCAAGATTATTAATATTATCCTTAATTGTTGGAATATAAATTGCCGCAGCATCAAATGGCTCTGGCCAATCTTTCACAAAAGATGTTGGATTATAAGTTAGCCAATCAATACTATTCTTAACTAATCTTCCTAGATATGTATAATCTTCGTTTGTTCCTACAACAGAATTGAGTTCAAAACCGTACCACACAAATCTTCCTTTTCCGTATGTTCCATTTGCTATACCAGCACTCTTTTTAATTTGCTCGTCAACTAATCCTTTTTCTCCTCTATAGTTGTACCAATAGCTAACTTGAGTAGTTCTTGGCTCCAAAACTTCTGCGTAAACTGGTCTATCCCAAGTTGCAATTTGTAAAATGTATCCTGTAGGGATTCCAGCAGTTATAGGTAGATTTCCTCTAAGCGTATGTGTTTTTTCCAATGCTTCTTCTGGAGAAAGTTCTTTCGTAAATTTCATGCCAAATGTTTCTTTAAAGAAATCCCATCCCCTCCATTTAGCTTCATCAGAAAACGTAGCAACTCCACCAGTAGCAAGAACAGAACCACCTTCATCAATATATTTTTTTAATCTCATTACCTCTTTGTTACTCATCGATTTTGAGCCGGCAAGAATAATTAGATTATAATCGTAGTGTTTTCCCTCTTCAAGATCTAAATCTGTAAATTCTTCATAATCTATTTCCATATTTTTCAAAAATTCTTTCCAAGTATCAAGGTTATCTTGAACCCAAGTAACTTCACTACCAAGCATATTAGCAGTATATCCTGAATATAAAAGACCTACTTTCTCAGTATAACTAAATTCTACAAGATTCTTTTTGGTAGGAAGAATTTCTGATAATTCATAGTTGCCGTAAATATTTTTAATAATTAGCAAAAAGACTAAGACTGCAGCTATAAGAATTAATAATCCACCTAAGATGATAATAAAATAATTAACACGTAGGCCATTTATAGCTTCATTTTTTTCTTTTGCAGAATTAGAATTCTTTTTCTTATTATATTTATTTCCAATTAACGCCATCTAAGGCTTTCCTCTTTTTTAACTTCTTTTGTATTAGTATTCTCTGGCCTACTATAACGCTTAAATTTTTGAGAAGAAGTATATCTTTCACCTTCAAAAGTATCACGCGTTCTAGGCGACGTATATCTTGTTGCATTAGTTCTTGTTGATCTTGTCTCACGTGGTGCAACAAAAGTAGGCCTCATTTCTGGCTCCAAGTCTTCCGAATATCTTGGCTCAGTTGCTGTTTCCCTTGTATAAATCTGTCCACCCGTTGCAGTTCTTCTTGAAGACCTTGTTTCTTCTACAACTCTTGTTGGTGTAACTAACTCAGCTCCAATTGCAGCTGGTTGTTCCACAGCACTTTTCTTACCTTTTCTTTCTCTAACCTTGTAGAGAACATAAGCACCAACAGCTAATATAAAGGTAGATATTGTTGCTACCAATATAATTAATGATAAAATTGGAATTAGTTCCATTTTGTTACCTCGTGTATTAAAAATTTATTTTTTTTCCACTTGCTATTCCTGACCTTTCTAAATGTCCCCATTCCATCTCGAGACCTAAGAATTCTTCAATTGTAGCCATCACCTTTGTAACATCAATTAATAAAATGAACACCATTCTATATACTATTGCCCAAGGAACGAGCCTAAATTCTTCTTTTTCTACTGCTATACAATACACAGCAGCCATAAAATCTAATAGTGCAATACTTGCCCACCAATAAAGAATTAAGCTAGACATATCATTAAATAATGCCACGAAAATAAAAAAGAGATTAGCAAAAATATTCATAACTGGCCAAAGAAGAGATTCATAAAACATTCCCCACAATACAAGAGTGTTATTAAAATTTAAAGTAGGATTTAATATATGTTTTTTATGCTTTCTAATAGCTTGTAATATTCCACGAGTCCAGCGATATCTTTGTTTTAATAATTGATGAAGTTTAATTGGTGCTTCTGTTAATGCTTGTGCATTAGGTTCGTAATTCACTTTCCATCCAAGAGCTAATAATTTCAAAGTTAAATCGGCATCTTCAGCAAACGTATCGCTCGAATAAAAACCTACATCTTTGAGTGCTTCTTTTCTAAAAATTCCAATTGGTCCTGGAATTATATTTACCATACGAACATGCCCTTGAGCAGCACGAGCTAAATTTAAGCCTTCTACATACTCTAATGCTTGAAGATCTGTTAACCATTTTTTTCTATTTGCAATTTTTACATTTCCAGCAACAGCTCCAACGTTAGGATCATCAAAATGACGTATAGCATTTGCTAAAGTGTCCGGAGTTAAAACAGAATCTCCATCCATACATAAAACAAAATCAGCTTTAGAATATTGAATACCGGCATTAAGTGCTTTTGCTTTTCCGCCATTAGGCTTATTAATTAATGAAACTTTAACTTTTGAAGTTTTTCCATTTTGCATTCCAACAAGTGATTCACCAACTACACCTGTATTATCTTTAGACCCGTCATTGACTATAATTAATTCATAGTTTGGATAATTTAATTTTAACAGTGATTCAATTGAATCTTTAAGATTTATTCCTTCATTGTACGCTGGAATAATGATTGAAACAAAAGGTGTATAGTTAGAATGACTTTCAACTGTATATTTTGTGATATAAAAATATGCTAAGAATAGAATTGCAAAGTATCTGAAAAGAAGAATAAAAAGAAATATAACCATAGCTACAATAGAAGCATAAACTATTAGTCCATCCCATGAAAGAACTGTTAAAGGTAAAGTGAAAAAGATGATTGCTATTAAGACGAGAGAAATAATACCAGAGAAAAAAATCATACTAAGTTTCTCTTTCCTCTCATCCCTTTTAGGAGGAAAAACTTCTCTATTATCTAATTCAATTTTATAT
>JAQICK010000475.1 GCA_027858595.1 Melioribacteraceae bacterium | reverse complement strand
ATCTCGTGAATAGTGGGAGATTTCTCAATCGCTACAAAACAAGCTCATTTCGAAATGACATTGAAAATATACTGAGCAAATAAAATAGAATTATTTGCTGACATTATTAGAACTTAGCCGACTAGAGCAACTTAATTTAGACCGTTCAACCTTAGTTTCAATAATTGGTTCAAAAAGCAGAACATCCGAAATACTTAATAGAAAAAGGAAATTGAGTCTATCCATGATAAGAGCTCTTCATGGAAAACTAAACATTCCAGCTTCGTCATTAATTTCTGAATATTAGAGAGAAGGGTAATTAAGACCTCATAATAGCAGACTTCGGCTCGCTCAGTGCAAGTGCTGATTTTTATGATTAGTTATGATTTTCGCAGATTGAATTTATAAAATCATCATGTTTTTTCATGCTTGCACTGTGTCACACTGAGCCTGCGTTGCACTGAGCTTGCGTTGCACTGAGCTTGCCGAAGTGTCGAAGTGTCGAAGCGACTAATCTGCGTTTATCAGCGCCTGCACTGAGCGGTGTCGAAGTGTCCTATTTTGCTTAACCTGTCATTCCCGAATTCTTGTATCAGGAATTTATTTAGCAAAAGACAGAATTCTTTTTAACCCGTCGCTTAAAAGCTACGGTAATTACCGTTGACTTTAGTCAATGGATTTAGCCACATTTGAAAAGATTAAATTTATAGAATTTATAATATTTTTTCATGGTTAATCAGTGTTTATCAGCGTCCCCTTTTATTGTTTTTGTCATTCCCGAATGTTTTTATTGGGAATCTTAGCCACAAAGTAGATTACGTGTATGTGCGGAACGACAACCGTATAAGTTGACACTCTTTGGACAATCCCCTCTTGAGAGGGGAAGATGCGTTAGCATTAGGGGTGTGTTCTTGCTTAAGTTCACAACATTTCCAAAGAGCAGATATTCGCCCCCCTCAGAGCAAAAACATTCCCAAAAACGATTTTATCGCCCATCTAATTTTTACTCCAACAAATCCTATTTTAACAAAACAAAAACAACAATATTAAAATTAAATCATACCATTTATTTCATAATGTTAGGAGCATTTCACCAAACTTGGATTGTAGTATATAGAGCAAAATAGAATTCATTATTTATATTTATTATTCTATTTTTGTATCTGTTATTTTAACGAGTTTAGATAAAACAGTATATAACATTGATTAAGTTTCATAGTCTTTTAATAAAAAATTAGGGAGAATATTTTGAGTTTTGAGAAGAAGATTTTGTGTATTGGAGCTGGTTATGTTGGTGGGCCAACTATGACTGTAATTGCAGATAAATGCCCACAACATAAAGTTACAATAGTTGACATTAACGAAGAGAAAATAGCTGCTTGGCAAACCGATGATTTACCAATCTACGAACCCGGATTATTGGATGTAGTAAAGCGAACGCGTGGGAAGAATTTATTTTTTTCAACAGACATTCCAAAAGAGATTGATGAAGCAGATATAATATTTGTCTCAGTTAATACTCCAACAAAAACATTTGGCGAAGGAAAAGGAAAAGCTTCTGATTTACAATATCTTGAGAAAACGGCACACGCAATTGTTGAAGCCTCAAACTCATCCAAAATAATTATTGAAAAAAGCACGCTTCCAGTCCGCACCGCAGAAGCTTTAGAGAAAATTCTAAACAGTAACGACAAAGGAATTCACTTTGATGTTATTTCTAATCCAGAATTTTTAGCTGAAGGAACTGCAATACATGATTTAGAAAATCCAGATAGAGTTCTAATTGGATCTCGTGAAACTGAAGAGGGATTAAAAGCTCGTCAAACTATTGTTGATATTTACAAAAACTGGGTTTCGGATGAAAGAATTATCAGAAGTAATGTTTGGAGTTCTGAGCTTTCTAAGCTAGTTGCAAATGCTTTTCTTGCTCAGAGAATTTCATCAATAAATTCTATCTCAGCTTTGTGTGAACATACTGGTGCTGATGTTAGTGAAATTAGTAGAGCTATTGGTGCTGATTCCAGAATAGGAAATAAATTCCTAAATGCTTCTATTGGATTTGGTGGTTCTTGCTTCAAGAAGGATATTCTAAACCTTGTATATATCTCAGAATCCCTTGGTTTAACTGAGGTTGCGGAGTATTGGGAAAATGTTATTAAGATGAATGATTATCAAGAGAAACGTTTTGTTAAGAGAATGCTATCTACAATGTTTAATACTCTTGCAAATAAAAAGATAGTTCTTTTTGGATTTGCATTCAAAGCTAATACTGGAGATACGAGAGAAACACCGGCTTATTACGTAGCAAAAATGTTATTAGAAGAACATGCCAATGTTTACATCACTGATCCCAAAGCACTTAAGAATGCAAAGATAGATTTAGCTGAGTTTGGTAATAGAATAAAATATGTTGATGATCCTTACGAAGCAGCTAAGGATGCTGACGCTGTTGCAATTATGACTGAGTGGGATTTATATAAAGAGTTAGATTACAAAAAGATACATGATGGAATGAGAAAGCCAGCTCACATTTATGATGGAAGAAACATTCTAGACCATTCTAAACTTAAAGAGATTGGGTTTGATACACATGTTATTGGAAAACACTCAGACAATATTTAGTAATTTTGCAAAAACATATTGAGTTATTTATAATATAAACAGAAGATGAATATAGAAGAACTAAGTAGAAACTTAATTGCGATTTCCAAAGAGGCAGGAAAATCTATTATAAAGATTTATAACTCTGATGATTTTGGAATTGAAATAAAGAGTGATACTTCTCCCTTAACAAAGGCAGATAGAGCTGCAAATGAAGTAATAGAAAAAAGGTTAACTGAAATATATCCAGAAATTCCGATTCTATCTGAAGAAGGAAAAGAAACTCCATTTGAAGAAAGAAAAACATGGACGAAGTTTTGGTTGGTTGATCCTTTAGATGGAACAAAAGAGTTCATAAAGCGAAACGGTGAATTTACCGTAAACATTGCTCTTATTGATGCTGGAAAACCAATTGCTGGTGTAATTTTTGCTCCTGTAACTAATGAAGTATATTATGGTGACGTAGCTAATGGAAGTTTTAAAATTGACTCGAATGGGTTTAAGAAGAGAATAGAAGTAAGTGATAAATCTAGACTTGATGCACTAGATGTAGTGCAATCACGATCGCATTCTGGCGATGAAGAGAAACTGTTTTACTCTAATTATAAAATCAACGAATCTCTTTCAAAAGGAAGTTCTCTTAAAATCTGTTTAATTGCAGAAGGCAAAGCTGAAATTTATTTCCGTGGTGGACCAACTTGGGAATGGGATACCGCAGCTGGTCATGCAATACTATTAGGTGCTGGTGGATATTTTGTTAACAAAGACAAATCTGAATTAATATATAATAAAGAGATAATTAAAAATTTTGGTTTTATAGTTAGTTCATTTAAAGTGTAAGGGAACGCAGATGACAAAGCAAAGAATAAATCATTCAATCATTCAATCATTCAATCGAGATTTATCTTGAGTACTTACGTTGTCTGGCATAATACAAAAGTCACTAAAACTGACCGTGAAAAACTGAATAGTCATAAAGGTGTTTGTATTTGGTTTACTGGCTTAAGTGGAAGTGGAAAATCTACCATAGCTAATGAGTTGGAGTTTGAACTTAATAAAATTGGAGTACACACTTACCTATTGGATGGCGATAATGTTCGTTTAGGATTAAACAACAATCTTGATTTTTCAAATGATGGACGGAAAGAGAATATCAGAAGAATTGGCGAGGTTGCAAAACTGTTTGTAGATGCTGGGATAGTTGTTTTAACAGCGTTTATTTCTCCCTTTAGAGAGGATAGAAACAATGTCCGAAAGCTATTAAACCAAAATGAATTTGTAGAAGTCTTTGTTGATGCAGATATAGAAACATGTGAAACAAGAGATTCAAAAGGATTGTATAAAAAAGCACGTTCTGGTGAAATCAAAGATTTTACAGGAATATCTTCTCCATATGAAGAACCTATAGAACCAGAAATTAGAATTGAGAGTGGAGCTAAATCTATTCCACAAAAGAATGTAGAAATACTAATTAAGTATTTAACAGATCTTAAAATAATAACAACCATCAACTAGCTATTGTAATATGTACAGAGAAACTAATCTTCGGTCAATTGTTAAAACAATTTCATGGCGAGTACTTGCGACTGCAACTACTATTGCGTTAGTATATGTTTTTATAGGTGATGTTTCGGTTGCCCTCTCTGTTGGTGGCATTGAGGTTTTCTTAAAAATGTTAATCTACTTTCTACATGAAAGAGGTTGGGATAAAATTAAATTTGGACGGAAAGAAATTAAACCAATTGTAATATGGATTACTGGGCTTAGTCGTTCTGGAAAATCTGAAATTGGAAAATCTTTAACAAAACTACTGAAAGAAAAAGGACACAAAGCCGAGCACCTTGATGGCCACATAATTAGAGAAGTGATTCCTGGAACTGGGCATTCTAGATTAGAAGTAAATGAACACATTAAACGAGTTGGTTACTTAGCAAAAAAACTAGAAGAGCAAGGGGTGATTGTTGTTGCTTCGTTCCTATCTCCGTATAAGGAATCAAGGGAATTTGTATCGCATTTAGTAGAGAACTATAAAGAGGTCTATATTTCAACTCCTATGGAAGTTTGTGCTGCTAGAGATGATAAAGGGATTTATAAAAAGGCACTAAATGGTGAGATTAAAGATTTCCCTGGAGTAACAGTTGAGTATGAAGTTATAGAAAATCCAATGCTAGAGATAGATACATCAAATATTTCCACTAATGAAGCGGCGGAAATGATTTTGAATAAAATAAAAAAAGATTTATAAACGATTGGTATTATATGGATCATTTAGATGAACTAGAAAATAAGAGTATGCATATTTTTCGCGAGGCTTATGCAAATTTCAAGAATATGTGTATGCTATGGTCAATAGGAAAAGATAGTACTGTACTTTTGTGGCTTGCACGTAAGGCTTTTATGGGTCACGTACCATTTCCGTTAGTACATATTGATACGGCTTATAAAATTCCAGAGATGATCGAGTACAGAGATCGACTTGCAAAAGAGTGGAATCTCAACATGGTATATGGTCAAAATGAGAAAGTACTAGCAGAGAAACTAACTTTCCCCGATGGAAATGTTGATAGAATTCAATGTTGTAAAAGTCTTAAAACGGATGCACTTAAAAACACATTAAGTGGAAAGTGGAAAAGATATAGAATGAATCATACAAAAGGTGAATACGAAGTTGACACGAATACCGAACCTTATACTGGCGTAATTGTTGGTGCTCGCTCTGATGAAGAGGGTAGTCGATCTAAGGAGAGATACTTTTCACCTAGAAATGTTGAGAACCAATGGGATGTTGGTGATCAACCACCAGAATTTTGGAATCAATTTAAAACTGATTTTGCACCTGGAACACATTTGAGAATTCATCCATTGCTAGATTGGACAGAATTAAATATCTGGGAATATATTAAGAGAGAAAATATACCTACTGTTTCACTTTACTACAATCAAGGGGAAGGAAAGCGTTATAGATCACTTGGATGTTATCCTTGTACAACCCCTATCAGCTCACCCTCTAAAAATGTGGATGAAATAATTGAAGAGTTAAGTTCTGGGGGTCTTAAAAATATTGCGGAAAGGTCTGGGAGAGCACAAGACAAAGAAGATGGTGGTGGACTTGAAACGCTGAGGCGTGGTGGATATATGTAAAATCGGAATAAAGAATGGAATACTGGAATCCGACAGGGTCGGAGGAATGTTGGAAAACTGAACATTAAGAGTACGAAGGAATTTATAAGAAAAGAATTTTGGAAAAGTGGAATATTGAAGTAATAGTAAATAAATAGTAGAATGGTGGGAAGATGGAGATAAAAAGAAAAATATCAATAGAGGCTTTACCAAGCTTCGAGTATGGGAAGATGCTATTCAAATATTTAAATTTGTTTATAAATCAACACAAAATGTTCCTTATGAATTGTCGAAATCAAGAAACAATATTTTGGACGCCTCTCATAGTATAAGCCGAAACATTGCTGAAGGATATTGCAGAAGAAATCTTAAGGAATATCTTAACTTTTTAAATATTGCCTTAGGTTCTAGCGGGGAATTATTTTCAGGAATGATTTCACTAAAAGAAATTGAAATAATTAATGAAGAAAAATTTGAACAATTTGATGAAATTCACTATAAATTTGAAAATGAATTAATTGGATTGATAAAATCACTACAAAAGAAGCAGAATGAAGGAAATTGGGAAGATACTTTTGCAAGCTAAAAATAGGATTATGAATATTAGAATTAAAGAAATCCAATTATTCCACAATTCCATCTTTACTTCCAACATTCCCTTTAATGTATCAAAGAAATAATAGTAAGGAAATTAAAAATAAATGAACAGTACTAACAAAGATTCTTTATCCCGAAGTCAAATGAATATAGTAATTGCTGGACATGTGGATCATGGCAAAAGTACTGTTATAGGTAGGTTGTTAGCAGATACAAACTCACTTCCAGATGGAAAGCTTGATTTTGTAAAACAGCAATGTGAAATAAATGCTCGTCCATTTGAGTATGCGTTTTTGCTAGATGCACTAAAAGATGAGCAAGCACAAGGAATTACAATAGATTCAGCAAGAGTATTTTTTAGTACTGAAATTAGAGACTATATTATAATTGATGCGCCCGGTCATATTGAGTTTCTTAAAAACATGGTCTCTGGAGCGGCAAGAGCTGAGGCTGCTTTACTTGTGATTGATGCAAATGAAGGAGTTCAAGAGAATTCTCGCAGGCATGGTTACATGCTATCTATGTTAGGAATTAAACAGATTGCAGTTGTTATTAACAAAATGGATTTAGTTGAATATTCTGAATCTGTGTTTAATAAAATTAAAAAGGAATATGCGGAATTCCTTTCAAGCATTGGTGTAAAAGCAAAAACTTTTATTCCTGTAAGTGGTCGTGAAGGAGATGGCATTGCACAATTAACAGAATCAATTTCGTGGTATTCTGGCCAGACTGTTTTAGATGTTCTTGATGATTTTGAAAAAGAAAAACCAGCAATCAATAAACCATTTAGAATGCCGGTCCAAGCAATATATAAATTTACTAACATGGGTGATGATAGACGTGTAGTTGCTGGAACTATTGAGACGGGTACATTATCCAAGGGCGATACTGTTGTGTTTTATCCATCTGGGAAAAAATCTAAGGTTAAGTCTGTTGAAAGATTTAATGCTCCTAAAAATGATAATGTCTCCGTAAATGAAGCAGCGAGTTTTACTCTTGATGAACAAATTTATATCACACGCGGAGAGATGGCAGCTAAGGATGGAGAACTTGCTCCTAAGTCTAGTAAAAAAATTAAAGTTAGTCTCTTTTGGTTAGGTAGAAAACCATTTGAAATGAATAAAGAATATTTTCTAAAAATTGGTACTGCAAAAGTAAGTGTAAAATTAGAAGAGATTCAGAGAGTAATAAATGCTTCCAATCTTGATGCATCTGAAGAGCAACGCCAAATATCACGACACGAAGTTGCTGAGTGTACATTGAAATTAGATAAGGCAATAGCTTTTGATTTGGCTGAAAATAATGATAAGACAAGTAGATTTGTTATTGTTGATGAATATGAGATTGCTGGTGGTGGGATTATACAAAAGGTTCTGGAGGATAAATATTCACAGATACGTGATAATGTAATTCTGAGAAATTATAAATGGGCTAAGTCTATTATTTCACCAGAGAAGAGGGCTGAAAAATATAGCCAAAAATCGACTCTAATTATTGTAACCGGCCCTACTGGTGCAGGGAAGAAAGAAGTTGCAAAGATTCTTGAAAGTCAATTATTCACTGATGGTAGAATTGTTTATTTCCTTGGAATAGGGAATGTTAAGTATGGTATTGATGCCGATCTTGAAAATAGTGAAAGTAGTCGTGAAGAGCACTTACGCAGATTAGCAGAAGTAGCCCACATTATGCTCGATGCTGGAGCATTGCTAATTGTAACAGCACGTGATTTAACTCAGGATGATCTTGAAATTGTAAAAACAATAGTCAATCCAGATAAGATTACAACAGTTTGGACAGGTGATGATTTTACTTCTGATCTCTCTTTTGATATTAAAGTCCCAGGTTTATTAGATGTTGAAGAATCATCACAAATTATAAAAAACGAATTATATGAAAATGGATTGATTTTTAAACCATGGTAATATCACTTTTTATTTCGCTTATATTGTTCACAAATTTCAATAAATATTGAAAAAACATCAAATTAAAATTGAAATAGATTAGCACAAAATGCTGAGAATGTATAACATAAAAATTATGGCTGAGTTCTAATTAACTCAGCATTTT
>JAQICK010000102.1 GCA_027858595.1 Melioribacteraceae bacterium | reverse complement strand
TCCTTGCTCTCTTCAAATCGAGTTATTACTTCTTCTGCTTCTTTTATGTAATCTTCTAAATACTTCATTCTTTTTACCTTTCTATCAATGACCACTTAATGACAATCTTTTTAATGACTTATAATTACATCTCTTTTTTTACGGAGGTTCAACATCTTCATCGATAGGGGGTACTTCACTAAAACAAAACACATCTTCAAAAAAGAGTATCAATCTTCCGCTATATTTAGAACAAGGGATTTTTCTGTGATTTGTTAATTTGAAAAGGGGTGGTGTTAAAAGACTTAAGTATACATCTGGATCTACTATGTTTGGATTTTTTGAAACTAATCTGTTGCACATAATTACACCTCATGATAACAATTATAAAATCAATGCTTTCAGATTATTTTTTTAGAACTGTATCCACAGTTTTATATAATAATCGCAAATAACATTTTATATTATCACATAGGATAAAATGATGCCATTTCCATTTTCCATTTTTAGAACGTTTTTGGAAATATGAAAATGGAAATGTCTTCCATTTTCATTTTAGATTGAAGTATTTACACTTTGCTTTTGCGGTATGATTTGTACATCCAATTATTCTTCCAATAGCTGAATAATTAGGATTTCCGTTTTTTTTGCGGGTTTCTTGTAATATTTTGAATAACTCGTTTTCTGTTAAACCTTGTTTCAAGGTTCTAATTGTTCTGGATAGATGCTTTATCTTTAAATGTGAATTTTCTAACTCTCTGTTTTCCCTCTCGGCAGTAATACTTATTTTGCCATCTTCATGTTTAGTCTCTTTCTCTTTTGTCTTATTTTCTATAACACTTTTTATCCCCTCTGATTTATTCTCTCCTAAATATTCTTGTCCTTTCGAATCGTTACCCATTAAAGCCAATTGTTCATAACACTTTAATAATACACCTTCATTAAATTCTACATATACTTCTTTGTCTATATAAAGCCTTGCCTCCTTTTCTTGCTTTAATTTCAATAGTAATATTGTGAAACCAAGTTGCACTGTTACAACTTCTGGATTTATATCGTCTGCTATTATTGCAACCAAACTGCAATGCACTTTTTCTTTGTTTGCTACTTCCTTTAACTGTGTCTTAATAACAAATATTAACCTTTTAAAATACTCCTCTCGGAAATTTGTTAATTCTGTCATAGTATTCGTTACCACATCATTGTTTATTTCAGCATCTAAGGTTCTATAATATTTTATATCATTTTCCCATTTTTTCATATAGCGGGTTAATTCATTAATTTTTTCTTTTTTTGTCTTTGCCAATGTTTTTCTACATTCTTTTTCACCCTCAGAACTTCCATCGCCAAATAATTCATGTATAAATGGAACATTTTGACTAATAAAATACTTGTATTCTTCTCCTTTACTTCCTGGCATATTGTCAATTACAAAGCCAAATCTTTTTTTTCTGTTGGTGATTCCAAATCCACAATAAAATTTCCACTTTCTTTTATTAAATATTGCAGATACTTTATTTTCCATTTATAGTCTTTAATATCATCTAAGAATTTATTGATGGTTTTTTTGTAAATCTGTAGCAATGAAAATATTTTATGTCGAGGTTTCTTTTCATTCCAATTTCATTTTCCAGTATTGCCAATGAATGATTTATCCTTTCTAGTGCACTTTGTCTTTTCTCTATCATGCTCTTATAATGTAACTTTTCAACTTCTCCTAAAGCATTTAGAGATTCCTTCGTCAATTCTTCCTTTGGGAAGAACAATTCTTTCACTTTCCATTTTTCAAGTGTTTCTTTACACCTCCTTAAAACAAATATCTTTTCTTCTGTATTTTCTATTTTTTGCAATTTCGTCATTTCATCATATATAGGCAATCCCCTAAATAAATACTCCTCATAACTTAACTTAAGTTCTTTAGTTGCGTCATTTTCCATTATCAGCTTCCCCTCAGCTTATCAATCATACTAAAGCCCTTCAAACAACTCTGTTTGTCAAAATCTTCAATTCTAGTATCAACTTTAATTAAATTTTCTCCCACAACAGCCCCAAACTTTTTCTTAAAAACGAAAAATAATAAATATTTTTATTAATAAAATTTATTCCTTATTAATCACAAGCACCCTAATCGTTCTCCACAACTAATTTTATCCAATTGCTTTTGTTTCTTACTCCCTAAAAATGTAACTTTCGTTATAAACAAAGGGATAATTTAACGTGCTTATTTTAAATTTGTTAAACACGGGCTTTCATTACAAAACCCTATAGTAGCTTGATGATAAACAATTTTATACTTTCTGCATACACAGACAAAATTAAAACTTATAACTAAAAAATTTATGAGAATATAAATAAATGAGTGAAGACCAAAAACGCATCCTAGAACAACAGCTTTGGAATATTGCAAACACCCTTAGAGGAAAAATGAATGCGGATGAATTCCGCGATTACATTTTAGGATTTGTTTTCTACAAATACTTAAGCGAAAAAATGGAAATCTTCGCAAATGAAATTTTAATACAAGACAATATTAAATTTCGTGAAATTACATTAAAAATCGATAATTCAAAAGATTTTTTAGAAGCCATCAAGGAAGAAGCTCTAGAAAAGTTAGGCTATTTCCTTAAACCCGAAGAACTTTTTACCGAAGTTGCTAAGCGTGGAAATGGCGACAACATAGAAGCCGATTTGTACGACGAAAGCAAAACCAATTTTATACTCGAAGATTTACAAAAAATCCTAATCAATATTCAGCTAAGCACTATGGGTACTGAAAGCGAAGATGATTTTGATAATCTCTTTGAAGATATGGATCTTAACAGCACTAAGCTTGGCAAAACTCCCGAAGCACGTAATCTAATTATTGCAAAAGTACTCGCTCACCTCGATAAAATTGATTTCAAAATACAAAGCACC
This sequence comes from Melioribacteraceae bacterium, assembly GCA_027858595.1. GTDB lineage: Bacteria > Bacteroidota > Ignavibacteria > Ignavibacteriales > Melioribacteraceae > 1-14-2-50-31-20. Next base: position 3,157 of record JAQICK010000102.1, on the reverse strand, counting down.
GAAGTAGATGTTCTTGGCGATGCTTACGAATATCTTATTGGTCAGTTTGCTAGTGGTGCTGGTAAAAAAGCGGGTGAGTTCTATACTCCTCAAGAAATCTCTAAAATTCTAGCAAAAATTGTTACTACTGGTAAGCATAAACTTAAATCTGTTTACGATCCCACGTGTGGATCTGGTTCTTTGTTGCTCCGTGTTGCTAAAGAAGTAAAAGAAGTAAATAATTTTTACGGACAAGAGATGAACCGCACAACTTACAATCTTGCTCGTATGAATATGATTCTTCACGGTGTGCATTATCGTAAGTTCGATATTAAACAAGAAGATACTCTCGAACGCCCTCAACACATCGACCAACAATTTGAAGCCATTGTTGCTAATCCTCCTTTCTCGGCTCATTGGAGTGCAAACCCTTTGTTTACTAGCGATGACCGCTTTAGTCAATATGGTAAACTTGCACCAAGCAGTAAAGCCGATTATGCTTTTGTGCAACACATGGTTCACCACTTAGCAGAAAATGGCTCTATGGCTATTGTATTGCCCCACGGTGCTTTGTTTCGTGGTGGTGCAGAACAGCACATCCGTAAATATTTAATTGAAAATAAAAACTTCTTAGATGCAGTTATTGGCTTGCCTGCAAATATATTTTATGGAACAAGTATTCCTACTTGTATTATGGTTTTCAAAAAATGTCGCGAAAACCCTGATGATAATTTGTTTATCGATGCCAGCCATGAATTTGATAAAGTTAAAACGCAAAACATTTTACGCGATGAACACATAAATAAAATTATTGATACTTTCCGCAACAGAACAGATTTAGAAAAGTATAGCAAAAAAGCAACGCTTCAAGAAATTGCGGAAAACGATTACAACTTAAACATACCAAGATATGTTGATACTTTTGAAGCCGAAGCGGAAATTGATATTGAAGCAATTGCAAAAGAGTTAAAAGCACTTGACGAAACAATAAAGACAACAGACAAAACCATTGCTCAATTTTGTGCAGAACTTAATATTTCAACTCCATTTTGATTGAAAAATGACAGATAAAAAAAACAAAAATATACCCAAATTGAGATTTTTAGAATTTTCTGATGAATGGGAAACAAAAAAATTGGGGGAAGTGGCGGTTATTAACCCACCAAATAGTGAGTTACCCTCTGAATTTATCTACATTGATTTAGAGAGTGTTGAAAATGGGAATTTATTGAAGGAAAGTTTAATTCTAAAGAATGAAGCTCCTAGTAGAGCACAAAGACTTTTGAAAAGAGGCGATATTCTGTTTCAAATTGTTAGACCTTACCAGATGAACAATCTTTACTTTAACAGAATTGGAAATTACGTTGCTTCAACGGGTTACGCTCAAATAAGGACAAAAAATATTGGGGAATTTCTTTTTCAACATTTACACAATCAAAAATTTGTAGCTAAAGTAATCAATAAATGCACAGGAACAAGTTATCCTGCAATTAACTCAACTGATTTATCAAGTATTACTGTTAGTTTCCCAACTCTCCTAGAACAACAAAAAATTGCCAGCTTCCTAACAGCAGTTGACGAAAAACTCCAAGCCCTAAAAAAGAAGAAAAGCCTTTTAGAACAATATAAAAAAGGCATAATGCAAAAATTCTTTTCACAAGAACTCCGCTTCAAAGACAATAATGGAAACAATTTCCCCGCTTGGGAAGAAAAGAAGTTGGGAGATATTTTTGCTTTGAAATTAAGACCTACTCCAAAACCAAATGGCCTATATAAGGCAATTGGTGTCAGAAGTCATTTTAAAGGAACATTTCAAAAACATGAAAGCGACCCTTCAAAGATCAAAATGGATACTCTGTATTTCGTAAAAGAGAACGACTTAGTTGTAAATATTACTTTCGCATGGGAGGGTGCTGTTGCAATTGTAACAAAAAGTGATGAGAACGGTCTTGTTTCACATCGTTTCCCAACTTACTTGAATGATAAGAAACAATTATTGATTGATTTTTTCCGCCATCTATATCCTTCAAGTAAGTTTAAGAATAATCTAGTGCTTATTTCTCCTGGTGGAGCTGGTCGAAATAGGGTATTAAAGAAAACAGATTTTTTAAAAATTATTTTTAATATTCCATGTCTACCCGAACAATCAAAAATAGCCAATTTTCTCTCGTCACTTGATGCTAAAATAAATACAGTACAATCAGAAATAGAAAAAACAGATTCTTGGAAAAAAGGATTATTACAAAAAATGTTTGTGTAAAATACAGACAAAAGAAAAGACTAACTAAACCATTGCTTGTTACATCGGTTGACTTTCGTTATATTTATAACACAATTGTCAACCAAAAAGAATAACTATCATGAATGAAATATTTGCATATAGACTTAAAGCTGCCCGCATTCAACAAGGCATTACCATTAAGCAAATCACCGAACATCTCGGTATTAGCAAACAAATGGTTTCTAAATACGAGAACGGAAAATCTATGCCCGATGGCAAAAACTTAATTACACTGGCAAATCTTTTAAAAGTAAAACCTAATTATTTTTTTAATCCAGCTACTGTCTCACTTGAAAATATTAAGTTTCGCAAAAAAGCTAAAACTACCAAAAGTAGAATTGAAAGTATTAAAATTAACATTTTGAATCGTATGGAAAACTACCTTCTTATTGAAGATATTTTATCTATTAAGTCTGAGTTTACCAATCCACTAGAGGGTAATCAAGTAAATAATATTGAAGATGTTGAAGATTTAGCGATACAATTAAGAACTAAATGGAATATAGGAAACGACCCAATAAGCAATGTTATAGCTTTACTTGAAGCTAATGAAATTAAAATTGTTGAAATTGACGAAAGTATCGATAATTCTTTTGATGGTTTATCTGTATTTGTAAACGATAAATTTCCCGCCATTGTGGTAAATAAAAACTATGTTATTGAGCGTAAACGATTTACTCTATTTCACGAATTAGGACATTTATTATTAAACATAAACAATAAATTCACCGACAAAGAACAAGAAAAAATTTGCGACAGATTCGCTGGTGCCGTTTTATTGCCAAAGGAAATATTATTAGAAGATATAGGCGTAAAAAGAAATAAAATTACTCTGAATGAACTTATTGTTTTTCAAAAACAATTCGGAATTAGTATTCCTGCAATAATCTATAGACT
>JAQICK010000191.1 GCA_027858595.1 Melioribacteraceae bacterium | reverse complement strand
AGATATTTTATTTGTTTGCAAGTTAGATTTTTTTGTCTTAAAATGCAATGGTATTTTCTATTTGTACTTAATAACCTTATAGTTATACTTATAAAACTTAAATTAGTTATGCTAAGTTTTTTATTCTCTTTATTATTCTTTAATAAATTAAAATCATGTAAAGCAAATATCTTACACTTGCAGTTGTTCTAATATAGAAAGATGCTATATATCATTCCACAATAAATAAGAGTTAACTATGACAGATAAAAAAATTCTAGATTTAGTTCGCGAATCAATTCGCTTAAAACATTATTCAATTCGTACAGAAGAAACTTATATTAACTGGATAAAAAGATATATAATTTTTCACAACAAAACCCATCCATCCGAACTTTCTGAAACTCACATTCGTGATTATTTATCCCATTTGGCAATAAAACAAAAAGTAGCTGCTTCTACACAAAACCAAGCCCTCAATGCTATTTTATATCTCTACAAAAACATTCTAAAAATAGAATTGGGCGATTTAGGTAATATTGAACGTGCAAAACGTAGTCGGAGCATTCCAGTTGTGTTTTCACCCACAGAAGCAAAGCAAGTTTTGGAAAATATGAGTGGCGTAAATAAACTAATGGCGTCACTTCTTTACGGAACCGGAATGCGGCTAATGGAATGCGTTCGCTTGCGAATAAAAGATGTAGATTTTAGTAATAATCGAATATTAGTCCGTGATGGAAAAGGAAACAAAGATAGAATTACAATCTTACCAGAAAAGCTAAAAGAAATTATTAAAATTCAAATAAAACGAGTAAAACTAACTCATCAACAAGATTTACTCGAAGGATTCGGTACTGTCCATCTACCCAATGCTTTATCAGCAAAATATCCATCGGCAGAAAAATCTATTGGTTGGCAATACCTTTTCCCATCTTCCAAACTCTCTAAAGATCCTCGTAGTGAAAAAATCCATCGTCATCATATTCACGAATCCGTATTGCAAAAAGCAGTTAAAACAGCAATAAATAAAACAAGTTTCCAGCAACCAGCAAGTTGCCATACATTCCGCCATAGTTTCGCAACCCACCTTTTAGAAAATGGATACGATATTAGAACCGTTCAAGAATTACTAGGTCATGCAAACGTAAAAACCACAATGATATATACGCACGTTTTAAACAAAGGAGGATTAGCAGTAAAAAGCCCTATAGATTAAAATACCAAGCATCAAATTTGCCTTTTCTCTTCCTTTCTGCATTATGCCAAAGGCATACCTGCGGAAGCCGTTTTATTGTTCTTATTTAAAATTCGCCCTATCCGCTCTAATCAGTTCTTTCCGTTCAATCTGTGTCCTATTTTCTCTTCGTGTCAATTCGTGTCCTTCGTGGCAATGCCCTCTTATCCCGTGGAATGCTTTCCTGTCCCATGGAATGCTTTCCTGTCCCATGGAATGCTCTTTCTTTCTTATTCCATTGGGATTATTCCATTGGGATTGTCCTTAATTCGTAATCTTTTACTCCCAACTTTCGATTCACGACTCACGCTCTTCATTAATAATTCCTTCGCGTCTCTCCGCCCTAGCGGTTGCTGAGCCTGTCGAAGCACGGTTTTCTTGTCTTTATTTAAAATTCGCCCTATCCGCTCTTATCAGTTCTTTCAGTTCAATCTGTGTCCTATTTTCTCTTCGTGTTAATTAGTGCCTTTCGTGGCTATGCTTTTGCTTTTCATTCTCTCTTTTATTAAACCTTTTTACACTCAGAACATTTAATGTTAAATTAATATGTAGTAAAACAAGACAGACTACGTGATATATTCTCATTTTGAAACACATTAATATCCGACAGATTTTAATAATCAAGAAAACATTCGATAATGAATACAAATGATTTTGGCACTTATTTTGCGTTGAAAGCGTGCTAGAAAAAAGAGATTTAATAATAAAAAATTGTATATCATTTAATAATGGAGTCAAAATTGAAAAAAAACACACTACTTGGTTTTTTATCAATCATATTCTTATCACTTCTGTTTGTCGGGCAAGCTATTGCTAAAGACAAAGACCTTACTCAGAAGAATATTGGTAAATTTACATCTATTTCCGAAAACGGAAATGTGAAAGATATTCAAGGTACTAGTACCGCAACGGTTTTGAGTACAGACAAAGGTGCAGATATTACATTTAGTGATAGCACACCTAATGAATGGGCTGGAACTATTAATGCTACTGTTGATGGAAGTGACGTAAAATTTTATTGTATCGATATTGGCCACCTTTGGGCAACTGGTACTTCAAACCCATATACTGATGAGGGTTCAACTTCTGCGGAAATTACTTATATATTAAATAATTATTATCCTTATGTGCCATATAATGAACATAATAATAATTTAAGCGAAAAAGAAGAAGCGGCGGCTGTTCAAGCAGCGGTTTGGCATTATTCTGATGGTGTTGATGTTTCTAAAATTGATAATTCTTGGAAAATAAAAAATAGAGCCAAGGCAATAGTTGAAGATGCAGATGACAATGCAAAAGATGCATATTTTGTAGATTATTTTACAATTACTCCAGCTACTAGAAACTTAATTGATGGTCAAGTTGCTAATTTTGTTATTTCAGCTTTTGATATTAATGATAACCCTTTTGCTGGATTAGTCGTTGATTTATCCACATCTAGTGGTACTTTAAGTGCTGCTCAAGTAACAACAGATGCAAATGGTGAAGTTTCATTTACTCTAACACAAGATGGCGGAAATATTGCAGAAATTACTGCAACAGCTCAAGCTGTAATTCCTCACGGAACACAATATTTTCATATAGCAAACCCAGAAACAACACAAAAAATGGTTCTTGCAACACCAACAATTGCTAATGCTTCAGCATCTGCTGATGTAACTTGGTACACACCAGGAGATTGCGATTTAGAGAATTATACTACATATACTCAAGGTGGTTGGGGTGGTAAAGATAATAGTGGGCCAGGAAAAATAAGAAAAAATAATTTTGAAGATATTTTTCCACATGGGTTAACTATTGGTGGAGATGGAAGTGAAGCTGGAAAATATAGGTTGCTTTTAGAAAATTCTGATGATGTAAAGGATTTTTTACCAGCTGGTGGTACATCTAGCTTTTTTACAGATAATTACAAAAATCCAGAGCATGGAACATCGGCAGGAGTTTTAGCCGGTCAACTAGTTGCAGTAACATTGAATGTTTATTTCCATGATGCTGGTAAATTAGGAAGTAATGAATCTCCATTAGGAGGTTTGGTTTTTGATGGTGGTGATTTTGATGGAATGTCAATTTATGACTTCTTAGCTCTTGCAAACAAAGCAATAGGTGGAGATCGAAGTACAGGATACTCTTATAGTGAATTTAACGAAGCAGCAACAGCAATTAATGAAAATTTTGATGACGGTAAACATAATAAAGGTGATTTTACTTGTGGTGGAACCATTGAAGATTGTAAAAGCACACTTGGTGATTTCATTTGGCACGATTCAAATGTAAACGGAATTCAAGACGATGACGATAGTGGTATTGAAAATGTTGTTGTTGAATTATATAAAGACGGAAGTCTTTTTAACTCTACGAGTACAGATGAAACAGGGTACTATGAATTTACAGAATTATTAAACGGAACTTACACAGTTAAAGTTGCTGATGCAAACTTTGGCGTTGATGGAGTTTTTGAAGGTTCTGATAACGAAAAATGGTATTTAACTTATGCAAATAAAGGTACCTCAGATGAACTAGATAGCGATGGCGACGAAAACAATAGTGCAACAGTTACTATTGATTGTGAAGATAATCCTACAGTTGATTTTGGGTTTTTCCATACAGCAATGACTTTCGAGAAAACTGGTCCAGCATCAGTTATTGTTGGTGATTTAATTACTTATACTTTTACAGTTGTAAACACTGGCGATTTAAAACTAGCTGGTGGCGCGTCTGTATATGACCCAATGCTTAGTAATGAAAATGATGATTTTGTAGCATATAGCACAGTTGAACCAGGTTCAACATGGACATTTCCAAGAACATATCCTACATCTAATGTTGCGTGTGGTGGAAATCTTGTAAATAACGCTTGGGCAATTGGTCGTCCACAAATGCCAGATGATTCTTATAAAGAAAGTCTTAGAGCTGACGATAGTCATACAGTTGAAATTCTTTGTGCTCAAAAAGCATCTCTTGGTGATAGAGTTTGGTACGATGACGACAAAGACGGAATTCAAGATCTGGATGAAGAAGATGTAAACGGAGTAACAGTTAATCTTTATAATTGTTCAGATGATTTTGTTTCAACAACAACTACAAATTCTGACGGTAACTATTTATTTGAAGATTTAGAACCAGGTAGCTATTATGTTGAATTTGTTCTTCCAAATGGTTACTTATTTACAACTCAAAACGAAGGAACAGATTCTTCTGTTGATTCTGATGCAGATGTAAACACAGGTAAAACAACTTGTGTAACATTAGTTGCTGGCGATAATAATTTATCATTAGATGCTGGAATGTACACAGTTCCTACAAATGATTTTGATTTAAGTATAGTTAAAACTGCAAGTAATGCTACTCCAGATGATGAAGAAGTTATTACATATACAATTACAGTAACAAACAATAGTGCAACAAACGGTACTGGAATTACAGTTACTGATGTACTTCCAACTGGATTGGATTACATATCTTCAACACCAGCTGGTTATGACGAATTAACTGGAATCTGGACTGTTGGCGATCTTAATGCTGGTGATAGCAAAAGCTTAACAATTTCTGTAAAAGTTAATTATCTAGCAATGAGCGAAGCTCCTACATTTGATTTTGGAGCAGCAGCACCTTACAATTTGTTTGTAATTAAAGATGTTGTTCAACCTTCATCTGATACAGAAGGTAAAGTTGCGGTAGGTAGAAATGCAACTTTTGGAAATTATAGTGTTGGCGATAAATTAAATCCATCAGGCGGTACAGAAGATGTGCTAATTGTTGGGCGCAAACTTACTTACACTAGTGGTCAAGTTTATAACGGAAATGCTGTTTACGGTAAATACAAGGACATTTCTCAAATGAACCTATGCAGAGATGGTTCAATAAGAAAAGATAGCTTAATTGATTTTGATCAAGCAGAAATTGATTTGAATTCGCTTTCTTCTTTATTGGCTGCAAAAGATGCTACAGGAACAACAACATTTGAGTGGAATGGTTTAACTCTTAATGGTACAGAACCAATACTTAATGTGTTTGAAGTTGATGGGAATGATCTTTCAACATCAAATAGTATGGAAATTAACGTTCCTAATGGCTCAGTTGTATTAGTAAACGTTAACAGAGGTGATGTTTCTTGGGGTCCATCAGGTGTTGTTGTTAATGGAACAGCAGTTGGTAACGTACTTTATAACTTCCATGCAGCTAATAAATTAAAAATTAGTGGTATAGATATACGTGGTTCGGTTCTAGCACCAAAAGCAAGAGTTAACTTTGTTGCTGGTGTTATCAATGGACAAATGATTTGTAAATTCTTTGAAGGACAAGGACAGATGAATCTTGCTCCATTCCATGGCAATATTTATGGAAACCCAGAAATTACAAACTGTGCAGAAATTAATGGTTTTGACCAAGTGGAAGTTGATGGTGGCGAAGCTAACAACCTTTCATGCGCTCCAATAGTTATTAATGTTGAATTTAATCCTGATAATGGTGACGATAGTGAAACAGGCAACAATTGGGTTGCAGTTGGTGGAAGTGGTCTAAGTGAAATGATTTGGTCAATGTATCAAAGCAATAGTGGCTTATTAGTTGGTACAGTTGGTGGAAATATTTACCATAGTGATGGTATGGGCTTCACACTACTAAATGAAGGAATGTCAGCTTCTTACATTTGGTCACTGTATGAATTTGATGGTAATCTCTTTGCTGCTACAGAGCGTGGGTTATACAAACAAGACGGATCAGATTGGGTTAAAGTAGCAATTGATGGCGATGTTCGTTCAATTACATCTATTGGTGATAATCTTTACGCAGCAGTTTGGGGTGTTGGTGTATTCTCCTCAGATGATAACGGTGATACATGGACTGTAATGAATGAAGGTCTTATAATGAGCGGTTATGCTGTTCAATCCTTAACGGTTGCAAACGGTAACTTGTTTGTTGGAACATTTGGACTTGGCGTTTTAAGATTTGACTTTGACAACAATGTTTGGGTTGAATTACCAGTTGGTTATACAAGTGTATGGTCAATAGCGGCAGATGCAAATGATGTTCTTTATGCTGCCACATCTGGTGCTGGCGTTTATGCATCAACAGATAATGGCGAAAGCTGGGGACAAATAAACATTGGTTTACCAAATATGTTTGTTTATTCAGTTTCGGTTTATGGCGAAAGAGTTTATGTTAGCACATGGGCTGGCGGTGTTTACAGTTTTGTTGCTGGATCATTAGGCAAAGCTGGAAACGGAACTCCTTCAACACAATCAGCTCCTCTAGTAGGCAGCTGGACAAGCTTAGGAATGGGCGGTATTGAAGTTAGCTCAATTATGGTTGATGAATCTACACAAACAATTTATGCTGGAACTAGTAGTGGAGCAATCTACAAAAAAGTTGATGGCATTACAGATGTAAACCCAATTGATGTAATTCCAACAGAGTTTGAGTTAGAACAAAACTATCCAAACCCATTTAATCCATCAACAAAAATTGAGTTCTCAATTGCAGAAGCTGGTTTATATGCAGTGAAAGTATTTAACGTTCTTGGTCAAGAAGTTGCAACTATTGCAAATCAAGATTTTAGTGCGGGTAAATATTCTTTCAGCTTTGAAGCAAGCCACTTAACTTCTGGAATTTATTTCTACAAATTAGTTGGTGAAAATGTAAACATTACAAAGAAAATGATGCTGCTTAAATAGAGCGTTATAGTAGAGCCCCGTTTTTACGGGGATTCTACTTAAATAAGAATAGTTCTTTGAAGTAAACAAAACTTCTGTAAGGCGGAAATAATAGGTTATTCCTTTGGCTGGGAGGACACCTAGAATTTCCGCCTTTTTCGATTAATGGGGTGGTTTTTTTATGTTTATCATTAACCAACCGTTTTAGAGGCTGTGTTAAAAGTCAAAAATTGTATTAACCACACGTTTCAACGTGTGGGATATGAAACTAAAACGTAGTTTCTCGAACGGACTTTTTCCGAAGGAATGCCTTTGGCAAGTCCGTGAGAGTGCATTTCACACAGCCTCTTTAACGGTTTATTACAGGTAAAAATAAAAAATAATTCTGACTCAGAATTGCCAACGGTTGTCTTTTTCTATTGAAATGAAATCAATATTTTCTTAAATTTGTTTGTCCACTGCAAAAGCAGTGGTAATTTTTTTTAAAAAGGGAGATTTTTCCGTGGCAAATTTTGTTTATTTAACATCAGAACGACTTAGAGAAATCGAAATCGAAATTAAAGAGCTTAAAACAACAGGTAGAAAAGAGATGGCTAACACCATTGCCGAAGCACGCTCTTTTGGCGATTTGTCGGAAAATGCTGAATACGATGCGGCAAAAGATGCTCAAGGTTTGTTAGAATTGAAAATTAGTAAAATGGAAGATCTTCTTTCTAGAGCACAAATTATAGATGCTTCCGATTTACCAAATGACGAAGTTCATATTCTCTCAAATGTAAAAGTGAAAAATCTTAACAATTCTAAAATATTTGATTATTTACTTGTTTCTCCTGAAGAGGCAGATTTCCAACAAGGAAAAATTGCTTTAACCTCACCTGTTGGCAAATCATTAATGGGTGCAAAACTAGGCGAAACAGTTGAAGCACATGTTCCTGCTGGAATAATTAAGTTTGAAATTCTTTCTTTAAACTAAAATTTGGTAATAATGGCTGAGTTCTAATTAACTCAGCATTTTTTTTATTATTCCAAAACACGCCGTCATTCCGTGATGTTCTTACACGGAATCTCATGAGGTGTCCGAGATGCTGAAATAAATTCAGCATGACAGTTCTTTTTGGTTAATCAGAACCTTTTTAAAAATTAAGAATGCTGACATTATTATGCAATTTGTATCCCTTTGGGAGAACTCAGCCGTAAAAATAAATAGTTTCAGCAACGCCATTGCGAATCTAACAGCTTTTGTTGGGAGAAGCTCTGTAATAATTCCTTGTCAGAGAGACTCCTTTGGATGGATAATTTTTCAAAAGCAGATTGCTTAGGACACAACCCTCGCAATGACAACTGTCAATTATATTCCTAGAACCACTTTGTTTTTATATGTTTAACAAAAAGATAAAATGAACGGAGCAATTGAACAAAATATTTTTTGTTTTATAAAAAGCCACAACTTGGTGCAAAAAGGCGATAAACTTTTAATTGCATTCAGTGGCGGTGCCGATTCTTTTTTTGCCCTCCAGTTTTTTTACAAATTTAAATCAAAATTTGGAGTTGAACTCTCTGCTTTACATATTAATCATTCACTAAGAGGCAATGAGTCTGACAACGACGAACTCTTTTGTAAATCTGTTTGTGAAAACCTTGATATTCAATTTACTTCTCTAAAGATTGATGTAAAAAAAACCGCTAAACGAAATAAAGAATCAATAGAAGAAGCTGCTCGGAATATTCGATATACCGAATTACAAAAACATGCCAAAGAAATATCCGCAGCAAAAATTGTAACGGCTCACAATCTAAACGACAATACAGAAACAATACTTCTTAACTTGTTCCGAGGTGCTGGCTTAAGTGGGGCTAGTGGAATTCCTGTTAAAAGAGAAAATATAATTCGTCCCCTACTATCAACTAGTAAAGAAGATATTATTAAATATCTGGAAACTAACAATTTTAAATTTAGAACAGATTCATCAAATTTCGAAAATGATTTTAAT